>CAKZYI010000708.1 GCA_937884735.1 uncultured Pleurocapsa sp. | reverse complement strand
GCTCTCATCAAACTTCAAAGTATTATGCCTTACAAAAAAATAATTATAGATAATCATTGAGTAAAAGAATTGTATCTATGCTCAATCGAGACATCAAAGAAGGCTCAGTTTTAACTATTCTTGCCGATTTTAATAAAGCAATAAGCAAACGCAAAAAACTAGGAAAAACAAGCAAATCTAATCTGGGAAATCGAAAAATTACCAATTATTTCGATCCTTGGTTAGATATTCAGGGAGAGTTTAGCGATCGCACTAAATTTAGATTGAATATTGCCGAATATTATCGCAATACTTCCCGTTGGAAAACATCGGGGAGTGGTAAGCGAAAGTGGAAAAGCAAAGACAAGTTTAAAAAAGTAGACATCAGCCTACAGCTAATCTATTCACCAAAAAAATATGGCGCAGTAGAAATATTAGAAAAAGATGCGATCAATGCGATCAAACTAACTCAAGCTGCCAAACTAAAAGTCTTCAAAATTAGCCCCAAATCAATGTTCTTGAAAATCCATCTGCCACAAAAGAGTCCCACATCGATTTATGAGGCAGTTACTTCTATGTTCTTGAGTTTGTATCAAATTCTCAACCTAGCTCGTACCTTATCTAAAGTAAGTAATCAATATTAAATCTAATAATGAATATCAAACTACTACTATTTTTTGTCCTAGCAATACTATCTAGCTGCAAAACTCAAACTCCTGTTGCGGAAAACAAGCCAGCAAATAACAATACTCCTCCTCCGCAACAAGTTGTTAATAATTCCCCATCAGCTAATAACTTAACTAGTAAAGTCAAATTCAAGCTAGAAAATGGTAATGAGGCATTTTCCCTCAAGCCCAAAGAAAACGGCATTAAGGTCGAAAGTGCAGACGGGTCGGAGATAGCTCGTTTAACTGTAGATGAACAAAATAAAATCAAAATTAAAAATGCCGCCGATGCCACTTTGGGCTATGTAGTAAGCAAAGATAAGTATTGGAAAATCGAGAATCCAGAACAAACTAAAGAATTATACATTCTACGCCAGCAAGCAGATGGAGACTATAAGCTTGAGACAGAAGGCGATCGCCAAATTTATCGCATCAAGCGTCGCGATTATGGTTGGGAAATTGAAACTCCCCAAAAGGAATCTTTGTACAAAGTAAAAACCAAGGAAAATAAAATTGTTTTGCGAGATAAAGATGATGTAATGGTGATTAAAACCAAGTCAGACTTTCCTTTACTGGCAATTGCCTGTTTTGGTATGGATGTTATGACTCAAGAGCAACAGTCAGCATTAGCCTATGCCATAGTTTTAGCAGGAGAATAACCATGAGGATTAAACTAACCTACACAGATATTGCTACTCAAAAACCACAAGAAATAGTCGTTAATACCCCCGTAGCAATTGGCTGGGACATTGGCGAGTTGCCTACCAAAATCCAAGGACGAGACGTTGCTCATGTATTAATATTTGATGACTCAATCGCTGCTTATCATGCTCTAGTCGAAGAAAGAAAAGGACAAATTATTGTTAAAGATATGGAAAGCGATCGCCCGATTGGGGTGAGCAAAAATCGCTTTACCGTGGGCGAGATCAAGTTTACTTTTGAAGTATTAAGTGAAGTGTTAGAGCCAGCATCAGTAGTTGGTGGAGGTAGCTTTGATCGCGTTGATGGCTTAAGTAATGACTCCAACAAGTGTCAAAAGATGGTGGGATTTTTAGTCAAACGTCCTTGCGATCGCACTAGTCCTATAGGCTGTCCTCATTGCAATGATGGTGAAGACGATCTAAATGATTACGACTCGGATTATGTTTATTATGAAAACTATGGCAGTTACAATGATTGGGGTCATACCTACTATCGCGATCGCCATTATTATCACTACGACTACGATAATCGTCGGGTAGAATTCACCGAAGCCGATAACGTAGCATTTGAAACTGAGGGCGATCGGGATTTTGAACAGGATTATAGTGCTAGTTAACGCTTCCTTCGGGATAAGAAAATGAAATTGTTGGGATAGCTCTAAGCTCTAAGCTTGTGGGTTGCGGTATCCTTTAGGACTATGCCTTTGAGTTATTTTCTATTCAAGATCATTAAAAAATATTCAGGAAAACAAGCAGTTTTGAAGGTGATTAGAGAGAGTATATCAAAAATCTGAAATCTGAACTCTGAACTCTGAAATATGCCCTAAAGGATACACCTGCGGATAAAATCTGAAATCTGATGCCTAAAACCTTGTTAATTTATGCCTTGGGAGGAGGTTGGGGTCATCTCAACCGCATTTTGGCTTTAGCCAGAGTTGCAGCCACCAAATATAGAATAAAGCTGATTAGCAATAGTCCTTATTTGTCTCGGATAGATACAGAGAATTGCCAAGTCTTTGCCATTTCTCCCCAGGCAAGTTTTCAACAAACAGGCGATCGATTAAAGCAAATTATTCAGCAAGAAGCTTTTGACGGTGTAATTGTAGATACTTTTCCTCGTGGTTTGGGAGGAGAATTAGCCGATTTGTTGCCAAACATTAGACAACCAAAGGTGTTGGTCAACCGATATCTAAATCTTGAATATATTCAACGTTATCGTTTAAAAGAATTTGTCCGCCGAAACTATAATTTAATAATCATTCCGGGAGAAAATACTCCTTCAGCTTTTGCCGATCTACCCCAGACTATCAAAACAAACCCCTGGTTGATTCGTGGCAGTCAAAAATTAGCTAATTTACCCACTGCTGCTGATTTACTAGGATTGACCATCAAACAAACACAACAGCCCCTAATCATTATTTTGGCTTCAGGTTACGAGGCAGAATTAGCTCTATATGGTGAAATTGCTCACTCCCTCCATCAACAGGGTTATCAGGTACGCTGTCTCTCTGGAACATTACCACCAACTTGTCCTTTAGAAATCTGGCGTTGTCATTATCCTGCTTTAGAGTGCCTTTGGTTAGCAGATTTGGTAATTGGCAGCGGTGGATACAATACAGTGTTTGAATGCGATCGCCTTAATCTGCCCTTGGTAGCTATACCTCACAAGCGTTTGTACGATTGCCAAGAAACTAGAATTACGGCTCAACAGAGTAAATGTTGGCTGGCAAAAGATAAGTCCACGGCAGTTAAATTAACCCAACAGCTATTGTCCCCAATAAAAACTAAACCCCTCAAACCAACACAGTTTAACAACGGCGCAGAAGAAGCCTTAGAAATTTTAGCTGCGATCTTCTCATAGTTTATATTTTATTCAACTACAGAAACTTTCGGCTGAGTTGGGGTTGGTGACTCTGGTTTCAACTGAAATAGAACCCAGTTAACTATTCCCGATAAAAACGGCAATGCAAAACAAACTACTAAAGCGATCGCAACATAACGAAAAATTGCTGGTCTCTTACTCCCTTGAGGATCGTGACCACAACTAAGACAGGTATCTACTCCTTCTGCATTGAGAGTACCGCAAACTTTACAAGGTATTAAAGCCATTTAGCATTCATCATTTAACATTTATCATTTGACCCAAACTTACGTTAACCTAAAGCTTTCGTAATTATTTCTGGGGTAACTTTGTCGGTGATTATAACCTTGCCAATACTAGTGGGCAAGATAAAGCGTACTTTTCCTGCCTTAACTTTTTTGTCGCTTTGAATTGCTTTTAAAATATCTTCTGTCGCTACACTATCAGGAATATCTGTAGGCAAACCTGTCTTAGCAATTAAAACATCTTGACGCATTGCTTCTTCTTTTGTCCACATGTCCATTTCCACGGCAATTTTCCCTGCCG
>CAKZYI010000707.1 GCA_937884735.1 uncultured Pleurocapsa sp. | reverse complement strand
AAATTTCCCTGGCAATTAATTCTGCTAAAGCTTCTGTCGAACCCAATGGCTGCCCTAAGATCAACTCAACTTTAGGATACCGTGTCTGTAATTGCTTTACTTGATCGGCGATCGCATTGGTTATCTTACCTGGGAACAAAAAATAAGGCAAAATACCAATTCTTTTTTTTCCAGCATTAACTTGTAATTCCACTTGACGATCCAAACTAGGATCTGTTGACCAATAAGCATTTACTGCATTTACCCTACTTGCCAAGCTTTGATAATAATCTGCGACTCCAGGCAAACGACTGCCATGGGACACCAAAATCCGCGTCTGAGCCGATAAATTTCCAAATTTGTCAACTATAAGCTGTGTAATTTCCGAATAATTACCCAAAAAAGTCGATAATTCTATTGTGACAATATTATTAACTTCTTTGACAGCCAATGAAATTTCTTCAGGAATATCTTCTTTTACATGAACCCCAGGAGCAAGAAATAAAGGAACAACTTTAACTCGATTTAAACCTTGTAAATAGGCTTTGTGTGCAAATTTAATTAAACTTTGATTTAAAGGTAAAGCCCCCAACTCTAAGGCTGCAATCTCTACCAAAGGAGTTTTAAAAGAATCTAGTACAGCAATGTTTCTCAAATTTGCCGATGATAGATTGTTTCCCAAGACATCGGACTCAGTTGTTCTAATCTTGGATTTAATTTTCCAAGTCAAGAGTTGCTGTAACTTAGAAGCAGCAATTAAAGTCTCGGGGTTTCGACTACCGTGAATTACAAAAAAGTAAGCAAAAGATGTTGTCAAAGAAATTTCTCGAAAATTTAATAAGTTGAGCGAAAAGTTCACATAATTATCTCAAAAATTATAGCAATTGAGACAGTTTATTCTGTAGTGAATGATATATCTTAAATAAAGTATTAGTATAAATGCTGACATACTGTCAAAATAACTAGAAAAAATCATAATATCACCATAAAAAATAATAACTTCCTAACAGAATATGTTGAGTAATAACTCTAACGATCAAAATATCAATAATTCCAATTCTTCTCAAAACACTTCGAGAGACACATTGGATGTAAACCCAAGTGAATATATAGTCAAACTCAAAAGACGCTGGAAACCTGCTTTAGCTATATTTCTATTGACTGTAGGAGTCACAGGAGGTTTGAGTTTATTACAGAAAAAAACGTATCAGGGAGAAGGTAAATTAGTTTTTAAACAAGCCAGTGCTGCGGCTCAAACAGGACTGGGAGAAAATGCAGGTAGATTAGATACAATCCTACCGAATCAAACCCCTGTAAGCACACAAATTCAAGTATTAGAATCTGAACCAGTAATTCAACAAGTAATCGATCTTCAAAAGCTAGCCGACAGTGAAGGTAGTCCTATAAAACCGATTGACTTCAGAAGAAATCTCAGCACCGAACTGATTGGCGGTACTGACGTAGTTGCTGTTAAATATAAGCACCCCGACCCTAAAGTGGCTTCTGAAGTAGTAAATACCCTCATGGATGTGTACATCCAAAAGCAGATTGAAGGGAATCAAGCTGAACCAGCGGCGGCTAAAGAATTCATTAATCAAGAGCTTCCCTCTATAAAATCTAAAGTAGAGCAAGCAGAGCAAAGTATCTCAAAATTTAGAACTGAAAACAGTATAGTCGATCTAAATGAGGAGAAAAAAGGTTTAGTAGCCAATTTAGGCACGCTAAACCAGCAAATCTCAACAACTGGTTCGCAATTGCAAGGCATACAAGCTCAAACCGCTGCTTTACAAAGTCAGTTAGGTCTTAATCTCGATCAAGCTGTTGCGGCAAATCAGCTAGCAGGTTCTCCTGAAGTACAAAGCATTTTAGAGCAATTAACCCGAACCGAATCCAATTTGGCTCAAGAACGTCAACGATTCAATGATGAACATCCGACGATCGCTAGTCTAACAGAGAAGAAAAACGATCTTTCCAATCAGCTAAGAGGTTTAATTTCCAATGCAGTTGGTCAAGGTGTAAATGTTCCTCAAGGACTGCTACAGACAAACAATGGGCTTAAAGAAAACCAAATAGAGAAGTATATTACTCTCAAAATTGATGAACTGAGTCTACAGAGACAGGTTACTTCTTTATATCAAACCCAACAAGAATATCTCAAGAGAGCAAAAGATATACCTAGACTTGAAAAACAAGAACAAGAACTAATTCGCAACGCAGAAGCAGCAGGATCGACTCTAGAAACACTACTAGGTAACCTTCAAGAAGTAGAGCTAATAGCTAGTCAAGAAAGCGGCAATGCCAAAGTTGTAGAATATTCACCCGTACCAGAAAAAGGTAGCTCTGGTAAAACAATGTTGCTAGGACTAGGGATTGTTTTAGGAGCATTTTTAGCCAACCTGTCAGTTATTTTGTTGGAGATGCAGGATCGTTCCCTAAAAACTTTGGCAGAAATTAAAAGAAAATTTTCCTATCAAACCATAGGTATTACACCTTTAGAGTCTCCTAACTATGAAGGAAGAATTGTAACCAGGGAGGAGCCAGACTCTTTTTCTAGTGAAGTATATCGAATGATTCAGGCAAACCTGAAGTTCTTAACTAGCGATAAACCACCAAAAGTAATTCTAATTACAAGTTCAGTCCCCGAAGAAGGAAAATCTACGGTAACGGCAAACTTAGCAGCAGCGATCGCTCAATTAGACCGTAATGTTTTACTAATTGATGGAGATTTACGTCGTTCTTCCCAACATCGTCTATGGGGAGTAAGCAATAAAAAAGGTCTCAAGGACATTATTGTTAGTAATGTAAGCATGGCTTCAGTAATATCTCAGCCTATGCCTAACCTACATCTTTTGACTAGTGGAATGATCAACTCCAACCCTCTGGCACTATTAGATTCTTCTGGATTGAGCGATTTGGTTGGTCGTTCTCGTCGAGACTACGATCTCATCTTGATTGATGCGCCACCTTTACCTGTGACAGCCGATGTACTAACCCTAAGTAAGCTAGTTGATGGTATTGTCTTTGTGACTCGACCAGGAGTAGTAGAACATGAAAGTGCAGAGCTAGCTCAAGAAACCCTCGCCACAACTGGGCAGAAGGTTTTAGGAATGGTGATAAATGGAGTCAAACCTGCTGAGTTTGATCGCTATTCTTATCATGGTCGTTATGCCAAAAGCTATTACACTAAAAATAATTCCAGTAATTCAAGCCAGGAAAGCCGAACAAATAATGGTCACAATAGCCAAAGTTTATCTGACCTTTCCAGCAGCGAACAAGGCACAAATGGTAGCGTGAGCAGTGCTAACTTTTGATTCCTAAGATTATTAGTAATAATTTAATCTTGGTTTTAGTTGATTGATAGTGGAGATGAATTACTCAGACTTGTGTAGAATAGCTAGGTTATGTTGTGTACCACCATAACGTTTGCCATTATCGTTTTAGCACAGATTTAGACTGCAACTATGACTTTACAATTGCGCGTTTATGTCCCAGAGCATCCTCTGATTAAACATTGGTTGTCAGTGGCACGAGACGTTAATACACCCTCTGTATTGTTTAAAAGTGCCATGAATGAATTGGGTAGGTGGTTGGCTTATGAAGCAGTTAGAAATTGGCTGCCTACCATAGATACCGTGGTACAGACTCCTATAACTGAGTGTGCTGCAACTTTCGTTAACCCTCAAACTCCTATAGGTATAGTTCCTATCCTGAGCGCGGGTTTGGCTTTGTTAGATGAGGTACAAAAAGTCTTGCCAACAGCCGCAGTCTATCAT
>CAKZYI010000706.1 GCA_937884735.1 uncultured Pleurocapsa sp. | reverse complement strand
AGATATGCGCTACTAACCATGAGTAGTGCATTCCTGTTGGTTCGAGAGCTACTGCATCAGGATTGAGAGAGAGTAATCCTTTAATTCCTGCTTGAGTGAAGTAGAAAGTAAATTCATCTTCTTTGGGGTTTTTCGATCGATGCTTGCTTTCCCGTTTCCAGTAAGCTTTGACATCAGTAGGTAATGACTCCAATGACCAACAAACGGCGCGATCTTTACAGATATCAATGCCGATAATTTTCATATTTGGTTGTAACGTGGTTCAACTCAACTTCGGTGTTTAATCGCGTCTTACCAATCTCAATCAGGTCAAGAATCACCCTGAATCTATCAGCTGATAAATCAATTCACTGTCAAACCTAGAGATGGAACAGATGATAAAGGTAGCTCGGTCATGAAGTGCCAAAACCTTACGGTTACTTCTGTTAGAAACCTGCACTACCTATCGCTGCTAACTAGAATTACTTCTAGGCGAAAAGCATCGCGAACACTTTCCGCGACATCTACAAAACTATGTTTTGTCCATAGCTATTGAGTGTGAGAAGCTCTATTGAGCTTGGGTAGATGTTTCGTTGCCTGTGTTCTGTGGCAATCTCATCAGGCGGTTAATTACTGTTGGCTAAATTATTTTTCATAATTGCTTGGTGGGCTTCATTGTGGGCATTGCGAAAATCATCGATGTAGTTGCGAGCTTCTTCATTACTCATGATTGCTGAAAATTTACCTGTAGCAATGGCTAGGGAAGAAGACAACTTACATTCATCATCACCAGTTAGATCAACGACTTTATTCATTAATGCATTGTTGGATAATACTAAAGAAAGTATTAACCGTTCATCTTAGGTAAACTTGTTTAATTAAGCCATAGGTAATTGTTGTAGGGTTGGCGATCGCAATTAATAATTCGTTTTCATTCTCGTTGGCAATGATGCCGTTATCATCTGCAAATAGCCAGTAACGGATACTGCCAGTAGAGAGTACTTTGACCCCACACACTTCTAGGTTTGTGTCTGGTAGGATATCGCCTATTTGGTACTTTGGTTTAGTCATAGTCAAAAAGGTATTACATCCCAGTCTTCGTTAGTATTTTGTGATCTGTTCCACGGTGCGGTTATGTCAGGGTAGCTTGGTTCATCTGTGACAAAGTTAATGTCTTTAGGCAACCAAGAAAGATGAATGGATGGATACCAAAAAATCATAATGGTGCGTTCGTAACCCTGTTGAGTGTATATGTTGAGGCAAGCAAACACATTTTTCTCAAAGTAAATAATGAATGGATACATGGCTAACTATCCGCGTCGAATTCGTTTTCAGTTACCAAGCCTTTCATCGCTGGCACTGTCACAAATTTAATCAAGTAGGTAATGCCAAAATCCTTAGTTTTTTTGACCTTGATTATCTCAACTGGCAATCCGCTAATAGTTAAACGATCGCCTACGCTGCGAGGTGAATTATTCATTACTGTTTCTAAGTTGATTGGCTCGATACTTTCTTATAAGCTCCTCTCTTTCTTTGAGTCGAGATTTGATGTCATAGTAATGTCTGGCTAATACGTGACCACAACCACCACAGGTCATACAGTTTGTATCGCCATCAATATCAAAGTTATAGAAGCTTCCTGCTCCATGACAGTTAGGACAACGTTCTAGTGGTTCTTCATTTAGTGGAAGATCTATACTCATTTGCGATCGCATTTCTCATAATTTGGTTCAAACGCTTTTGCTATATCTACAGCAGTACAAATCGGACAACTAAGATAGGCTGTCTCAGTCTCTTCATCAATTGACCAGATTAAATCTACACTTCTGGCAACCACGAGGTCTTCATCGCAGTTTGGGCAAGTGTAATCTGTTGAATCGGATTCGTAGTAGCTACAGCCAATAAATGTAGTCATATCTAATATGGTTTGTCATCGTAGTTAGTTGGCTTGGGTGTCTTAGTTTCTATCCCCAAGGTTGATTCGACTTGATTGATTAATTCCCGACAGCATTGAGCAACATCATCTTGTTCGTTCAACTCCATGGTCATTTCAAGTCTTTTTGATTCGTAGCTACCTAGGTTGACTACTCTTTGGTAGGTAATTGTTTGATATTTCATTTTTCTCAATCTAATACGAGTTGGTGAAAAATTATCATTTTTTACTTTGGGCTACACTCTATTTGCTAATTTTTACAGTCTCTACAAGGCTTATAGCGGTTTTTTTCTGAACATTTGTTGATTCATTCCTCACGATTAGAGCAACAAAATTAGAGAATTGCTTTTGCAACCTTTTTTTGATGTAAGACAATGTGACTGACAAGTGCTTGTCAAAATTGGCAGTTCTGGAAGCACGGGTCGTTTTATGTTGTCTATCTAGATGTCAGTATGACAGCTTTACATTTAGCTGTCAACTTGACAGCTAAAACTAAAATGGGTAAAAGTATAAGGGGGTTGCAGGAATCTCAGTCAATTATGGAATCACTCATCACAGAAAGAACCGAATATAATCTCAAGGAATTTTTAGAAGCTGTGAAAATTCCACACAAAACCTGGCGTAGATGGGTCACTGGTGAAACTGTTGCCAAGTTGACTATTACTCAAACCAAAGCTTTGTGTAGAGTTCTAAAAATGAGCATTGATGAGATACCTGACGACTTTTCTGAAAAGTATATCGGCAAATAAATCGCCACAATATGCCGTGGCGATCACTTAAATCTCTAAATTAATACTAACAATGACGTGGACTAAAAAACATGACGAGTTTTGCTTGAGGCAAAAACTCAGACCATCGACAAGACTATTGCTTCGTTGGCTATTGCGACGGGCAAAATTAAATCAAATTTGTGAACTAGAAATTGACCTCAAGAAGTTTAATGCTTGGGTCGCCAAACAGAGAGGGAAAGAATACGACCGTAAAACACTCCGAGAAGCGATGGCACAATTAGACGAAATGACCTTGGGATTAGTAGTTGTCTACAGGACCTACACACCGTGGGTACACAAATTAATTGTTCGACCCCTCTCTTTTGTGGAGCAGAAAAACGTCCCAAAGGTGGGGAACTCCCCCATGCTGACTACCCAAAAACCCATGTTTGACGGCGATCATAAAAAACGAGTTGACCAACAGCAGC
>CAKZYI010000705.1 GCA_937884735.1 uncultured Pleurocapsa sp. | reverse complement strand
TATGTTTATGATACTAATAATAATCTAATTTCTGAAACTGAAGATTATGATGCTGATGGTATTGTGGATAATAAATCTATTTATAAATATATTCAAATAGATCAGGAATCAGAGACAAATAACGAAGATCGATTATCATTAGCCGACGTGCATCGTTTTTATCAGCATGAAAAAGGATTTCATCTATATACTATCGACAGTAACGAAATCAAACATATCAAGCAAAAAAGTAATATTCTAGAAATGGCTTATGAATACGAAGCTGAAAAATATCAGGTATTAGCTGATAACAAAGATTTGGTTACAGGAGAAACAATTGAAGGAGTTAAACCTCTATATCGCTTTTTTAATAATGATACTGGAGCGCATCTATATACGATGGATCTAAACGAAAAAAAATCTATCGAAGCCAATTTACCCAACTACGATTTTGAAGGGATTAAATATTATGCCTTTGAATTTGAGCCAGAAAATTTAGAAACTATTCCCGTATATCGTATGCTCAATAATCAGTCACAAGCGCATTTATTTTCCTCCGATAACAATGAAATTAGCAGTATTCAGAAATCATCGTCATTAGATTTTTCAATGGAAAATGATGGTAATGCAGTTTTTTATGTTGTCGAACTTTAGTTTTCTAGTTTGACTAAAAAATTCGATAATTTTATACCCAATTTATACCCAAATTAAAACCCTCGATGAATTCCAATTAGAATTTATCGAGGGTTGATTAATATTGTGATTAGCCTAAGATATACAGTTTCTAAAAGCCAAATTGAGCCAAAACTCCGTGTCCAGTATTCATTTCAACAATCAGTGCTGTTACAAAGCCAATCATCGCTAGACGACCATTCCAAATTTCAGCGTAATTAGTAAAGCCAAACTTACCTTCTTTCTTTTCCATGATTTAAATTACCTCTAGTTGCAGAGAACTGCTAAAGTCAACTATTCTTAATGTAGTGTAACTTTTTTATACAAAATGTTGCAATGCTGCGTTAAAAATAAGTTAGATTGAAAGCATACTTGTATCTCATCGACTCTCAGGCATTTTAATCCCCAAAACTACCTCCTACACAAGACAGACTTCCCGTGATTAGCACTGAAACCCTAGACTTATTGGAATGGCATCGTGTATGTCAAAATTTATCTACTTTCGCAGCAACTAAGTTGGGTGTTGTGGCAGCGCGTCATTTGAAATTGCCAGCTAGCCAGGCAGAAAGTGAGAAGCTATTAGCCCAAACTAAGGAAATATACGACCTTGAGCAACAGCTAGATTCTGGGTGGACTTTCAAGGGTATTCAAGACATTGGGGCATCCTTGGAGCGATCGGGTATTGGTGGAATATTATCGGCAAAAGAGTTATTGAACTTAGCTACCACTTTAGCGGGGATAAGATATTTACGTCGTTTAATCGACCAAAAAAGCGAAGAATTGCCTACTCTAGAAGAATTAGTCAAGGACATTCGTACCTATCCCGAACTTGAAAAAGAAATCCATCACTGTATCGACGATCGCGGTGAAATAACCGATCGCGCTAATCCTAAACTAGCAGGTATTCGGAACGAAATAAAAAGCTTGCGCGATCGCATTTATAAAACCCTGCAGAATATTATGCAGCGCAACTCTACTGCGATTCAAGAGGCAGTAATTACTCAAAGAAGCGATCGCTTTGTCTTGCCCGTTAAACCTGCTCAAAAAGAAACTATTAAAGGCATCGTTCATGATGTTTCTAGTACGGGTTCTACCTACTATATTGAACCGAATGCGGTAGTGCAGTTGGGCAATCAGCTACGGCAAAAAGAGCGTCAAGAAAAACGGGAAGAAGAGATTATCCTCAAGGCTTTGTCCGAGAAAGTTGGGGAAGTGCAAGAAGACTTAGAACGGGTTTTAATTGTAGCTACGATGCTAGATTTGGCTACCGCAAAGGCGCGTTATGGCTTGTGGCTAGAAGCTAATCCCCCTCGGTTTATCGATACAGCAAAAGCAGAAACCACTACCCTGCGCCGTCTTCGTCATCCACTTTTAGTATGGCAACGGCGCCCTGAAGAAGGTACAGAAGTTGTCCACATTGATGTTTTGGTCAAACAGGAAGCTAAGGTAGTTGCAATCACAGGACCTAATACGGGAGGAAAAACCGTTACCCTAAAGACAATGGGTTTAGCTGCGCTGATGGCAAAAGCAGGAATGTTTGTTCCTGCCCAAGTTCCAGTAGAATTGCCCTGGTTTGATGCAGTTTTAGCTGATATTGGTGACGAACAATCTTTGCAGCAAAGTTTATCCACTTTTTCTGGTCATATACGCCGTATTAGTCGAATAATTGAAGCTTTGCAAGATGAGAGTGTTAACAACTCTTTAGTCTTGCTAGATGAAGGGGGTGCGGGAACAGATCCTGCCGAGGGTAGTGCCTTAGCGATCGCTCTTTTAAAACATTTAGCCCAACACAGTTTGCTTACTATTGCCACAACTCACTATGGAGAATTAAAAGCCCTTAAATATGAGGATGAGCGATTTGAGAATGCTTCGGTAGAATTTGATGATAGTACCCTCCAACCTACCTATCGTCTCTTGTGGGGGATTCCTGGGCGTTCTAATGCCTTGACTATTGCTCAAAGGTTAGGATTAGATACCCACATTGTTGAACAGGCTCAATCCCTTGTAGGTACGGGTTCATCGGAGGATGTCAATCAGGTAATTGCCGCCTTAGAAGAACAAAGAAGAGAACAAGAAGCCAAAGCTCAAGAAGCGGGTAAGCTATTAGAACAAACCGAGCGTTTTTATTCGGAAGTATCAGAAAAAGCCTCTTCTTTGCAAGAAAGGGAAAAAGAACTAAAAGCTATTCAAGAAAAAGCTGTCACAGAAGCGATCGCAGATGCTAAAAAAGAAATTGCTAAAGTGATTCGTCAACTGCAAAAGGGCGATCGCACGATGCAAAAAACTCAACAGGCGACAGAGGCAATAGATCGAATTACCGCCAAAGAATTAGCCAAAACCCAAACTCCTAAACCAGCCAAGCCAGGCTATAAACCTACCATAGGAGAGAAAGTCAGAATTCCTCGTCTCAATCAAACAGGAGAGGTATTAAGTATAGAAGAAGCCACAGAACAGTTGGTGGTCAGATTTGGCATCATGAAAATGAATGTCGGTTTAGCTGAAATTGAATCTTTAGACGGACAAAAAGCAGAAGTAAAAGCCAAAGCTACTGCAACCAAAACAGCCAAGAAAACTACATCTGTCAAAGGAAAGAAACCTGCTGTAGCAGTGCGCACCTCTAAAAATACCCTTGACATTCGCGGTAGCAGAGTAAACAATGCTGAAATCGAAATAGATAATGCCATTGCTCGCGCGATCGAATCAGGAATGCTTTGGATTGTTCATGGTAAAGGAACAGGGCGTTTGCGTCAGGGAGTTCATGAATATCTAAAACGTCATTCTCAAGTAGAAAAATTCGAACTAGCGGCTCAAAAAGAGGGTGGTGCGGGAGTAACAATAGTACATATTAAATGAAAATTAATTAATATTTAGTTGCGATTTAAATATAGAATTAAGACTTAAGAAGTATAAACAATCTTATAAATGTAGTTTCGATCTTTAATAAGAATTGCAATAATGAGCTGCTGTTTATGGCTTGAAATCTGATATTTGCCTTTTGTTAGTCCTATGAATTTTTTAGTAGAAAAGTCTTTTTCCTCATCATCTTTAATGCCCAGTAAAAGTAGTATGAGTAGATTAGACCAAATAATCAATACGCCTTCTAGAACCGCTGACTTGCTTTTAGGCGTATGTAGTGCAGCGATCGCTTTTCCTTTGATTACTTTAGTAATTATGTTTAGTATTTTCTTCCCCGAACATAAATGGGAAGAATTTTGGGACAAGTTTTTAGAGTCATAAAACCTTGAACGATCTCAAGATAAGTATTGGTCAAAAAAACTCAGTTTAAATATACAGTAAGGCAAAAACAAGCAATAAGAAATCATTTTCATTTTGATAAAAACCATGACTTGTGTTTAGCCCAAAATCATTCTTTAGAACGAAAAGAAGGCTTCTTAAGTCCTAATAAATAAGCCAAAAGATAGAAGATAATTGGAATAGTTGTTGCTATGTTGATTGTGTTAGCAAACATAGCAATAATTATTATGGATATTCAAGACGTTAAAAACACAGCCGAAGAACTAAAGCTAAAAGCAGAAGCTAGAAGCGAAGAAATTGAAGGTAAAATCAGAGAAAACTTGGGTGAATTCTCCGAAGATCCAGAAGCAGTACAAGCTGGTCAAGAGAAGCAAGAAAAGGCAGAATCCTTAAGAGAAGAAGCAGAAAGCAAATAAAGTAATTCTCGAAAAACAAAGTTAGATTGTCAAGATAATTGATAATTGTTTAATGGCTCGAACTGTTCTTAGTTTGAGCCATTTTTTCATAGATTCTCAAGCCAGACATAGCGTTACGTATACAGGTTAGAACATTTTTGAACTCTCTGGTTGCTAATGGCTAATGGCTACTCGCTACTCATTAATGACCAATGACTAGTGACCAATGACCAATGACCAATGACTAGTGACCAATGACCAATGACTAATAACTAGTGACCAATGACCAACCGAAGTTAGCCTTTCTGCTTTTTGGGATAGAATAAAAGCTGGCATCATCTATAAAGAAAGCACTAAATTATATGGGCTTAGTAGAAAACTTGAAGGGATCGATCGCATGAGTGGAAAGAGTTTTTACGTAGTTGGAATTGGTGCTTCTGCTGGCGGACTAAGAGCCTTAGAAGAGTTCTTTGAAAATATGCCTTCAGATGGTGGTGCAGCATTCATTGTGATTCAGCATCTTTCTCCAGATTTTAAAAGTTTAATGAAAGAACTTTTAGAAAGACGAACTCGAATGGCGGTGCATCGAGTAGAGGAAGGGATGGCAATCTCGCCCAACAATGTTTATCTAATTCCTCCTGGTAAAAATCTCAGTGTTGAGGAAGGGATACTCCACCTTAGCGAACAAGAGTCCAGAAAAGTACATGGTGCGATTAGTTTTCCGATTAATATCTTTTTTAATTCCTTAGCTGACAATTATGCCGAACAGGCAGTAGGTATTGTCCTATCTGGAACAGGAAGCGATGGCACTCAAGGCTTACGGACAATCAAAGAGGTAGGAGGAACTGCCTTAGTTCAAGACCCCAATACGGCTGAATTTGACGGAATGCCCCAAAGTGCGATCGCCACAGGCGCAGTAGATCGGGTACTTCCTCCCGCCGAATTGGCTCAGTTGCTATATGAATACTTGAGTTCTCCTCTAGATGCTGATAATTTTGACCAATCTCGCTCGCTTTTGATTGATTCTCGCAAAATACAGCGGATTGCTGACATTTTGGTCGAGCACGAGCAGTTAGACTTCTCTCAATATAAAAAGACGACAGTTAGCCGTCGGATTCATCGCCGCTGCTTGATTGTGCGGTGTATAGATATTGATGAATACATCAAATTATTGGAAAGCTCTGAAGAAGAAAGAAATATTCTCAGCAATGAGCTACTTATTAATGTTACTCGTTTCTTTCGCGACCCTACTGCCTGGACATATCTAGAATCAATGGTGCTGGCACCGTTAATTGAAAATAATCGCTCTGGGGAAGAATTAAGGTTTTGGATAACGGCTTGTTCCACTGGAGAAGAAGCCTATTCTTTGGGTATTTTAATCAATGAGATTATGACAAAGTACGACAAGCAGTTCAAAATCAAAATATTTGCTACTGATGTCGATCGCCTTGCCCTAGAAAAAGCAGCTAACGGTACTTATCCAGCCACTATTCGTAACGACCTTAGCGAAAAGCGACTGCAACAGTACTTTGTCTATCGTGATGGGAACTATCAGGTAACAAGACAGCTTAGGGAGATGATGATCTTTGCTCCCCATGACTTGACCAAGGATGCAGGATTTACTCGCATGCATTTGGTTACCTGTCGCAATATGTTGATCTATCTCGAACCAGATTTACAGCAGCAGGTAATTCGTAATATTCATTTCTCTCTCAATGTTGACGGGATGTTCTTTATGGGAGAAGCAGAAAACCCAGGAGATCTCGAAGATGAATTTATTACGATTAATAAAAAATGGAAAATATACAAAAAGCGGCGCAATATCAGATTACCCTTAGCGGTTAAGAATTTATCTAGTAGAGGACGAACATCTTTGCTAAAGTCCTCAAACGTGACGGGAGTCAAATCCCGTTATGAGCCCATGCTGGAAGAGACTTTAAAGACCGTTTTGGGCGATCGCAAAGCTCTGTGTTTAATTGTAGATCGAGATCATCAGCTACTCCATGTTTATGGCGATTCTGAGGGTGTTTTATCTGTTCCCCAGGGTAAATTAACCAGAGAAGTAATCAACATGGTAACTCCTACTTTGAAGTTACCCCTAAATACCGCACTTCATCGAGCCAAGAAAGAAAACCAACCCGTACTATATACAGGAATTCAACTCAATCCCCATCAGGAAGATTCTCGTCAAGTCAGTCTTAAGGTGACATATCAAGAGTCCAATAAGCTGGCGGGAGACTTTTTAGTTGTCAACATTGAAAACGATTTTAAACCCCAAAGCCCTAGATTGGGAGAACCTTTTGAATTAGGTAGTGAGGTATCACAACGCATTATTCAATTAGAATTTGAACTCAATCAAACCCGCGAAAATCTCCAGGCGGTAATCGAAGAATTGGAAACCACCAACGAAGAACAACAGGCAACTAATGAAGAGCTGATTGCTTCTAATGAAGAGTTACAAAGTACCAACGAAGAACTCCATTCTGTTAATGAAGAACTCCACACTGTTAATACGGAATATCAATCTAAAATTCAGCAATTAGTCGAATTAAACAATGATATAGACAATTTGCTCCAAAGCACAGAAATTGGCGTTATTTTTCTCGATATGAACCTAAAAATACGCAAATTTACCAGCGCAGCTACCAGAGCAGTTTCTTTGGTAGAGTCCGATATTGGTCGTCCTTTGGCACACCTAGCCCACAATATGGATGTTCCTAATTTAATTGAATTATTAGAAGATGCGATCGCTACAGAAGAAGCAATAGAAAGGGAGGTAGCTCTTAAAAACTATAATCAAAGCTTGCTGATGCGAATTAATCCCTATCGCACTGAAAACACTATTTTAGAAGGAATAGTACTAACTTTTGTTGATATCAGCGACATGACAGAAGTTCAGGAACAGTTGCAGACTGCCTATCGCAATGTTCAGCAAGAAGTTAAAGAAAGAAATAAAATGGAGCATTCTCTGCGGGAAAGCGAAGAGCGTTTTCGTAGTCTGATTGAAACTAGTAGTGACTGGGTATGGGAGGTAAATAAAGATGGGGTGTATACCTACGTTAGCCCTAAAGTTAAAGAACTTTTAGGTTACGAAGTAGAGGAAGTCATCGGTAAAACCCCCTTCGATTTGATGGTGGAATCTGAAGCAAATCTAATAGAACCAGAATTTACTAAAATAGCCAAAGAACATAAATCTTTTGAATGTTTAGTCAATATAAATCAGCATAAAGATGGACATCAAATAATTATTGAAACCAGTGGCGTGCCAATATTTGATGCTGACAATAATTGGTGCGGCTATCGTGGTATTGACCGCGATGTTAGCGAAAGACAAAGAAACCTAAATACAATTCAGAAGAATTTATCAAACCTACACACCATAATTAATGCTACCCCAGACTTTATCATTGTCAAAGACTTGGAAGGACATTATCGTTGGGCAAATCAAGCTTTAGCTCAACTTTTTGATAAAACCGTTGATCAAATTATTGGTAAAAAAGACCGAGATATATTTCCTCCATCAGTATATGAAAAAATTGAAGCAGACGATCGCCGCATTTTAGAATCGGAAAAAATCTCGACTTATGAAGAAATTCTTTCCATAGGCGATCGCTCAATTAGCTATTTAACCACTAAAACCGTATATCATGATGATGATGGCAACTGTTTGGGTATAGTCGGTATTGCCAGAGATATTAACGACTTCAAAGAAGCAGAAGCAGTATTGCATCGAGCAAACTAAGAGTTGGAAGAACGAGTAAATGCTAGAACAGCAGAATTAGCTAGAGCTAAAGAGGTAGCAGAAACAGCTAATCAAGCAAAAAGCGTTTTTATTGCCCACATGAGCCATGAATTACGTACTCCTCTTAATAGTATTCTTGGTTTTGCTCAAATTCTCTTGCAAAATACAGATCTTAATTTGGAGCGGCAAAATCAAGTCGGGACAATCTATCAGTCAGGCAAACATCTACTGACTCTAATCAACGATATTCTGCATCTAGCTAAGATCGAAGCGGGTAAACTAGAGCTACAGGCAAAAAGATTTAATTTCTTTACTTTTGTTGACCGTTTATTGGCTATTGTGCGAGTTAATGCCGAGAAAAAGAATCTTTATCTGCACTATCAGCCCCTCTCCAACTTACCAGAGATCGTTTGCTGTGATGAAACTCGCTTACGTCAGGTTTTGTTAAACCTCCTTAGCAATGCTCTCAAGTTTACGGAAACAGGCGGAGTAACCATGAAAATTGGCTATATAGAAGACTTTGATGCAGAAATTTCTCCACAAACCCAATCTTCCAATGGCGACGATAAAACCCCAACGTCTGGAGTAGTTCGGTTTCAAATTGAAGATACAGGTATTGGTATCGAACAGCAAAAATTAAAAGAAATATTTCTTCCTTTTCAGCAATCTCTTCAGCATAATATTAATAGTGAAGGCACGGGTTTAGGCTTGACTATTAGTGAAAACATCATCAAGGAAATGGGCAGCAAAATTGAAGTAAAAAGCTCTTTAGGTAAAGGAAGTACTTTTTGGTTCGATTTAGAGTTATCGGCAGTTAATATTTCAGATGCACAATCCCAATTAATTTCGACACATTTGGGCTTACCCCTCGAATTTGAAGGTAAAGCTCCAACAATTTTGATTGTGGACGACAATCAAGACAGTTGTTCTGTTTTGACCAACTTGTTTGCTCTTTTTGATTTTACCGTCTGGGAAGCCCATACTGGAGAAGTGGGTATAACTCTAGCCAAAGAACATAAGCCAGACGTAATTATTTTTGACTATGCTTTGCCAGGAATTAGTGGTGCTCAGATGTTAGCTCAAATCAAAGAATATATAAATTTAGTTAATACTTTGACTATCGGCACTTCCGCTTTGAACATAGCCGAGAATAAAAAAGTTGGCGATGCTTTTGTAATAAAACCTATAAATCTTAAAAAAGTGTTAAGCTTATTAACAACTCATTTATGAATTATGTGGGCTTACCCAGATCAACTTTCCGTCTCATAACTCATAGAAAACACTTTGGCGATCGATGCCAATAGCATTGTTACTCCCTCCTTAGATGAGTTAACTGCATTCTTGACTTTGATTAAGCAGGGTAACATTTGGGAAATTCAGCAGCAGGCTAAACAGTTAAAGCTCGAACAATCTCAATATAAAGATTTTGCCGACTATATTATCGAGCTTTCCGAGCATTTTCAACTCAAAAAATTACGTCAATTTATTCAAAATGCGATCGCCGAAAAATGAATTTAGAAGCCAATCATTCAGGTAAGATTTTAATTGTTGACGACAATCCTAATAATCTTAAAGTCTTATATACCTATCTCAAGAATGCTGGCTTTGAAGTTTTGGTTGCTGAAGATGGTCAGTCTGGCATAGAAGCAGTGGAACATTCCCGCCCAGAGCTTATTTTATTGGACGTGATGATGCCTGCTATGGACGGCTTTGAAGTTTGTCGCCGTCT
>CAKZYI010000704.1 GCA_937884735.1 uncultured Pleurocapsa sp. | reverse complement strand
CAAAAGCTAAGTGGTTTACGCCGAAAAGCTGCCACCAAGCTAGAAAAACAGCTAGTTAAGGAATTAAAACCCTTAGCGATGGATAAAGTTATTTTTGAATGTCGTCTGGAACAATGTTCGCCAACAGTGATGGGTGCAGATAAAGTGGTATTTTACTTCAGCCCTAATGCAGGAGAAACGGTTCAACCTCTATCTGTAATCGCTTCAGGTGGCGAAATGAGCCGTTTTTTGCTAGCTCTAAAAGCTTGTTTTACTGGTACAGAAGAAAGTTCGAGTACTTTAATATTTGATGAAATAGACGCAGGAGTATCTGGCAAGGTAGCCCAAGCGATCGCCGAAAAACTTCATCAATTAGGCAAACAACACCAGGTATTGTGTGTAACTCACCAACCATTGATTGCAGCAATGGCTAATGGACATTTTAAAGTCGAGAAAACAATTATTGAGGAAAAGCCTCAATCTAAAGGAAAAAACGGCAACTCTGTTGTTCCTGACATACGTACTGTAGTAAGAGTTAAGCCTCTTGGGGAACATATAGTGAGAGTCGAAGAATTGGCTCAAATTACGGGAGGACATTCTGCCGATGACGCGATCGCTTTTGCTGAGTCTCTACTATCTAAAGCAGCAAAATATAGAGCTTCTCAGTCAAAATAAAATATATTTTCTTTAATCAAACTCCAGCAGAATAATTACCCAAATTAAACTATTAACTTGGGTTTGCTTTCTGGTATATGTCATCTTAAACAACTTTTAACTAAGGGTGTGTGATTAATTGAAGGGAAGAATGCTTTTGAGAGCCATTTTGACGAAATATAAGGAGAAAAATGTTCTGATTAGCTGTGCTACAGAGGTTATTTTTCGACACAGTAGGTCGTTAAAATGCCGAAAAAAGCTCTTTTTTTCTAATTGATAACATGCCCTAAATACGTTGTAAAGTTTGTTGGCTGTCTAGTGGGGTTGATTTAGAGTCGGCAGAATTTGCCTGATACTTGATTAGGTCAGCTAAATCCTGTAACTGGTTTACGGCTTCTGCGCCCTCAAGCTTCATTAATTCTCGATCGTCTCGCATTTCAGTCCAGGTAATTCCATAGTCTGAAACCAGAAAACGAATCAGATGTTCATCTCCCAAACTAACCATAAATGAAGCACTGTTCATCTCTCCGCCACAGGTATAGCATGATGCTAAATAACCTTTGCTTTCTAACGCGATCGCCAAGGCTTGAAGAGTCATTACTAAGTCCTGAACGAATTGACGATGCTGTTGTGCAAGTCTTTTAAACACTTTGTTCCTCCGAACACCTTAAGATTTATTGTAAACGCTGATGGATTTTTTTAAGATTTTCTTAAGATTTTTTGTCTCTGTCCATCTGAAACAATTAATATTCTTTATCAGTGTAACGAAGGTTCTCCAAAACTTTATGTGTCTTTTGATTCAATTAGCTTAGGTTGGATAACAATTGCACATAAAGGTACAACACTCATATCTTCTAACACGGCTTCTAAATTGACTTCTACCGCTGTTGGTATTCCGACAACTGACAAAGAAAATTCGAAACCACATTGATTTGCTTTTGGTATATCAGGATACTGTTCGGCTATTTTAGGACGACGTATTGCTACCGAAGTTGCCAAAATTTGCTCGGTTTGATGAACTACCCTGAGTTTTTCTACCTGAGATTTTTTACCCAATACCCAGCCCTTAACTACCAACGCACCAGTAGCAATTGTAAAATTTATATTGGGAGAAATGATCCCAAAACCCCATAAGGTATCAAACTCTTGCTTGGGCAAAGTTTTTTTGATATCTACAACTTGAATAGGATTTTGAATATACTGTGTCCAATTCTGAGAACGAGTTAATGATTGTTTTGCCTGATTAAGCTGAGAATTAATTAAGTTAAGCTGTTTCTGCTGTTCAAATAATTTTTTTTTGTAGCCTTGAGCTTCATCATTGACTTCGCGTAATTTTAGCTGAGTTTCTCCCAATTCAATTTGGAAACCTTGATTAATTTGCAATTGAGCCTTAGCTTGTTCTAATTCTTTTTTAGTCTGTTTGAGATTATTTTGGCATTTCTCTAGCTCAGACTCCATCTTTTCTAATTGAGATTGAGCTGCCGAAGCCTGCTGTGCTTTTTGTTGATATTTCTCCAAGTCTCCTTCAGACAACCAGTTAGCAAGTTTTGGAAGCCTCACATTGTTACTCCTCAAGCAATGATGATAGTTAGATGTTAGTAAACAGGATTTTTACCTGCAAATGTGGAGGTGTTTGATTTACCACCGTTAAATTTTACCCCAAGATCTAAATTATGCTGGAGAATAAAATATAGATTATATAGACTGTGTCTTCTGGTAATTAATGAAAAATCGCCACAGCAAATCAATTTTGCGTCTGGAAAATGTTAGTCTCCAGGCTACTTTAGGCTCTGATTTTTTATTGCAAAATGTCTCTTGTGATTTCAAACAAGGCGAAAAAATAGGTATTATTGGCACATCTGGATCTGGAAAGACTTCTTTGCTGAGATTGCTCAATCGCCTAGTTTCTCCCAGTGATGGTACAATTCACTTTCTAGATTGCTTACAAAAGGAGTTGACGACCATTAAACTACGTCAGTCTATTGTATTGGTACCCCAAGAACCCAAGCTACTGGGAATGGTAGTAATAGATGCTTTGGCGTATCCTTTGCGGTTACAAAGCCTAGCAGAGTCAGAAATTAGGCAAAGAATTGATACTTGGTTGGGTCTGCTGCACATCGAAGAACAATGGCTCAATAAGACAGAATTACAGTTATCTCTGGGGCAAAGACAGCTAGCTGCGATCGCAAGAGCTTTAATTATGCAGCCTCAAATCCTGCTGTTGGACGAACCAACTTCTGCTTTAGATGTGGGGACGGCAACTCATGTCTTGCAAGTATTAGAAGATTTAAACCAAAATCAGAATATGACTATTGTAATGGTCAATCATCAATTAGAGCTAATTGAGCATTTTTGCGATCGCTTGTTATTTTTAAACAGAGGAGAGCTAGAGGAAAACCTAAAGGCAAACGATGTTAACTGGAAAACTTTAAAACAGAAACTAATGACATCTCATTTAGCACAAGAACAAGAATGGGACTAAATAAATAAAAATGATTATTTCTATTACATTCTGCGAGAAAAACGACTTATGTTGGCACCATTTGCCACAGTAAGATTATTGTCTACAACATCTCCACTATTATCAATCAGCTCAGGATTGAAGCAATAACCCACATTCCGCACTGTTTGAATAATGTTTGGCTGTCGTGGATTGGATTCAATTTTTTTCCGCAAAGATAAAACATGGGTATCAACTGTTCGAGGATTATCGATCGCATCAGGCCAAGCTCGCTGGAGCAATTCAGAACGACTCAATGGATTTCCTTCAGCTTGAGCCAGCACATATAGTAAACTAAACTCTTGTGGGGTGAGTTCGACAAAGTTATTTTTAAGTTTTACTCGCCGTTGTGCTAGGTCTATTTTAAGATCTTTGCATTCCATAGACAAAGGTACAGTATTATTAACCCGCATCCTTCTAATTAGAGCTTCAACCCTTGCCAAAAATTCTTGCATCCCAAAAGGTTTGGTCAAATAGTCATCAGCACCAGTTTTTAAACCTCTTACTATGTCTTGCTCATTATTTCGAGCTGACAATAAAAGAATGAGCGATTTCTGCTGTGTATAAAGCCAATGGGACAATTCTAGTCCATCACCATCTGGCAAATCAGAGTCAATAATTACTAGTGTTGGCTGATGTCTATAAAAAGCGTCTCTACCCTGCTGTAGACTAGCAGACTGACTAACAACATAACCTGATTGTTGTAGATGCCAACCTAGTAGCGAACGTAAGTGAGGGTTACTTTCAACTATCGATATATGTGCTGAAGTCACTTGTGCCTCATTAAATTTGGGAAAATTCCTCTTAAGAATAAGGCTAGCATCAGCATTATGAATGTTTTGTAGCGATGGTTACTAAGGAATAAATGCAATACTTCAGGCAAAAAAAAATAATTGTTATAAGTTAAGGGATTAAAATAATAAAAAGCCAGAAAACTTCATAACAGTTTAGCTTTCTCTAAAATATTCAGCAACATTATTTATATCTATTCAGAGTCATGATTATTGAAGATCCTAAATCAATTCGCCACTACCAAAAAATTACCGATGGCATGGTCGATTTGTGGCGTAGAAGATACAGTTTTGAAGAAATTAGACTGTACATGGAAGGCTATATCGCCTGTTTGCGAAACAGCGAATTTATAGAACAATACCATATTCATCGTTTAGAAGAGCAGACACTACGTTTTTTGAGAGATCCTTCTAATTTTGAGCTATCCTATCCCCAAACACAAACAGAAAGAGAAACAGATTATTGGTAGATCGCTGAACTTAAGTAGCAGGTGGCAGGTGGCAAGTTTATCTGTTATCACTTTTATTTGATGAACAAAATAAACTTACGTTTAATCTATCTTGAGAGGAATACGTACTTGGAAAGTGGTTTTTCCTGGTTGAGATTGGAAATTCATGCTCCCTTTATGCTGTTGCACTACTATACGTCGAGAAATATCTAAACCCAGACCACTCCCCTTTCCCACTCCTTTACTGGTAAAAAAGGGTTCAAAAATGCGCGATTGAATCTCGACGGGGATACCTGTCCCATTGTCTATAATTTCTACCAAGACACAGTTGTTTTCGATCGCCGTGTGAATGGTCAACTCTCCTTTTCCATTCATTGCATCGATGGCATTATCAATCAAATTTGTCCATACCTGATTTAGCTCTCCACCATAAACAGATATGGTAGGGATATTATTGCCATATTGTTTATTAACTGTAATTCCATACTTAAGCTTGTGGTGCAAAATTTTGAGAGTATTATCTAAACCTTCATGGAGATCTATTTCTTGTATCGCAGAGCGATCCATATAAGAATAGTTTTTGATTGCCCCTACAAGATCGGAAATACGAGTAGTACTTTGTTCTACTTCATTTACCAAGCCGTTCATAGTTAAAGTTGCTTCTAGCCACATAATAGCTTCCCTAAATCCTTGAGATTCCATCTCGCTGGCTAGGGTCTCCAATTGTGCAGGCTCTATTCCCGCACCAACCAAACTAGGAGCAAGTTCCCAAGCATCTTCTAACCCTTTGCTTTCTAACCAATCAGTTAAAATATCTTCGCGATCGCTTTGTTCGAGGGGAGATAACGACTCGCGACTTATGGTATCAATCGCCTGTTGCTGTAGCTGTCGGAGTAGCTGACGATGATGGGCAGAAAATTGTTTACCTCGTAAGGACAACATATTTTTTTGCAAAGATGCGATCGCGCTGCCAAGTTGTTTGGCGGCTCTTTTACCTGCGGCAGCGGGATTGTTCAATTCATGAGCCAATCCAGCCGAAAGCTTGCCCAATGCGGCTAGTTTCTCTTGCTGACGTAGCTTTATTTCTAATTCCTTTGAACGCTCTGCCAAAGTAGGCACAAACAAATCTATACTACGAGGGCAGTTTTTGAGTAGTTCTTTAAAATCATCAAATTGAATTACCCGACTAGCATCAACGCTGCTAGCGGAAGCTTGAGAAATCCCTCCTGTCAAAGCACTCAAATCTCCTGTAAACTCACCTCTGTTGTGCACTGTGACTACTATTTCTGCTGCACCTAACTGCTTGGTAATTTTGATTTGTCCATCTAACACCACATAGAAACAGCGAGCAGTATCTCCTTCACGAAACAGAACTTGATTTGGCTCTAGTTTTAATACTGTGCCACAGGTTTCCAAATTTTTGAGATATTCTTCTTCTAAGACTGGAAAAAGAACCGACTTAGACAAATCATCAATCATATTAGGTTTAGTTGAAACACTATATCTAATTATATGGAATAGAAAGATCGTTACTTACTAAAAGCAGTAAACGACGACGGTTGTTTAAGGCTTTTTCGTAGCCTGGATTCACCTGTAAGGCTTTGCTATAAGATTTGATCGCTTCCTTGGTTTGTTTGAGAGCCTCTAGTGCAGCACCACGATTGTTCCAGGCTAAATAATAATCAGGCTTTAAGGCGATCGCCGATTCATAGGCTGAAATTGCTTGTTCGTAGTCTTTCAGTTGGAGATAAATATTTCCCAGGTTGTACCAGGCTTTGTGTTGATTGGGCTGTTGCTTGAGAATTTTTTGATATACGTTAATTGCCCTGGTGTACTGTTTTAACTTGGTCATTAGGTTCGCCTGAGCGTACCATGCTGAAGAATATTCAGGGTTTAGATAAGTAACCTTTTGATAGCTAGCGATCGCTCTTTGATATTTTCCTGTTGTTTCTAGTACTTTCGCCATATGATAGTAGGCTACATGAAAGTCTGGCTTGCGGGAGATCGCCTGATCGTTGGCTGCAATTGCTTTATTATATTTACCCAAATGCTTGTATGCATTACCTTGGTTGTACCAGCTAGTATGTTCTTTACCGTCTAGCTTGATAGCTTGTTCATAAGAAAAGGCTGCTTGAGAATATTGTTGCAAATAGCTTAGAGCAATACCACGGCGATACCATGCTTGTTCGAGATCGTTTCGCACAGATAGTGCGCGATCGAGACAAACTATCGATTCGCGATATTTTTCGTGCTGTTGTAGTGCAACTCCACGATTGAGCCAGGTTTGATAATGAGTTAAACCAGAATTATCTTCTATATCGTGGCATGAAATATTTTGTTCGTACTTTTTAAGATTGTTAGCTAACTCCCCTGGTTGACTATAGGCATAGTAATTTTGTTTTACTTTTATTTCTGCTGGTTTTGATGTGACAGAAATACTTGCTGATGATTGCGGTGTATCAATCAACAAGATGCTAGTAGCTATTCCTGCTACTGTTAACCAGTGGGGGTACTTCATGGGTTTTTTATCGATTTCTTTACTTTCTTTATCTAATCTTGATGCTCTCTAAATAGCTGCGATCGCAATTAATTGAAGCGTGTGATCTAAAGCCAAGTAAAAGAAGTGGGAGAAACTGAAGCTACACATTCTTTCCCAACAAGATTAAGTATCATTCCTAAAGCACAACCTTCACCTAAAATTTATACTTGTGACAATATTTTTAGTGAAATAATTAAAAATATGGCATTGAATGTGGTCAAATATACTTACAATATTACTAAAAACATACTCAACCCTAGCTTTATCTCAAACACCAGGTAGCAGGAAATGAATAAAAAGCCTATATATACTGCGTTGATTAGTTGTGCGATCGCATTAAATGGAACTTCTCTCAAAGCGGAAGAGAATTCTCAACCAGATTTTTCTAACACTGTTTTTGTCTGTGCAGTGCAAGAAGAAATCCCCACTATGTTTGCCTATACCCCAGGGGAAGTAAATTTAACTTCTTTAATGAGTTGGCATTCTGAATATCTATTACCAGAGCAATCTGGTGCAGAAATTTGCCAGCAGACTGCAAACAAACTACAGGCATCTATCGAACAAAAAAACGACAAGTTCTTAAAAGCATATACAGAAAAAGAAAGCCAAAAAAATTTGGTTTGTCTTGTTGATGAGAAAAAGCAAACTTGTGCAGCAGAAGATAGTGAAAAACTCTTTAGTGTCAATCCAAACTACAGTGCAGGATGTGTCTTGAGCAATAAAAATCCTTTGGAGTGTATGGCACTAAACGTTAGAGGTGTTTATAGCTACAGCGAGCAGCCTTACCAACCATTATGGTGGCCTTGGTAAAATGCCTTTTTTTAGCTGGTTTTAGCTAGTTACTAATATTTTCTTGGTTTTTATACAGCAATTTTTATTTAAGAATAGTTTTTGTCTATAAAAAAGCAGCCAATATAAATTAAACCAAGAAAATTAGTGATTAATAGATTTATTAGATAAATCATGAATATAGCTTGCCAAATAATATTTTTACTCTCACAAAAATATTATTCTAAAAAAGCTTTTTAATCTAAAAAATATGATTGAACTAATTCATTTGACCTAAAAGGATATACATATATTCAGCTCATAAATGCCATTTATAAGAAAGTCTATTGTTCCATCTATCAGCTATTTTGCAGCAAATTTTACATTATTATTTATTGCAGATCGGGTAAATGCAAATACTATTTTGAATGCAAGAGATAGTTTGCAGTTAACAGAAACTATAGAGCAAAACGCTAGTAATTCAGTTGCTCTAGAATCCACCAACGCTTCTTCAGAAAAAGGAAGCCCGTCTTTGCGCCGTCAACCGACAGGAGGAGAAAGATTTGAACCTCAAAGAATACCATTGCGGATTCCTTTGCCAAAGCAACCTTATCGTGCATCTCCTAGTATTACCATCATTAATCCTTCGGCATATGGCGCATCTTGGGGTAGCTTTGGAATTGGTTTTGGGTTTCAAGAGCGCGCTCGTTTTATCGATGAATCTGATGGAGTAATTGGCTTGGGGTTTGGTTTGGGTAATCCTCAAAAAAATGTAGGGGCGCAAATTGGAATCAGTCTAGTAGACGTAAGTTCGCCTCTGCGTGATGGTGCAGTTAACTTGAAGCTACATCGCCGTTTACCTCAAGATATTTCTGTTGCTCTAGGAGTTCAAGGTATAACCACTTGGGGAAATACAGATGGAGGCTCATCTGTTTATGGAGTCGCCACCAAAAGATTTAAACTTCGCCAAGACAGAACTAAACCTTTTAGTGAGCTGTACACATCACTGGGTTTGGGAGGAGGACAATTTCGCTCTGAATCAGATATTAACAATGGCAACGAAACAATTGGGGTGTTTGGTAGCGTAGCAGTCAAAATTATTGAACCAGTGGGCTTTGTTACAGAATGGACTGGTCAAGATTTAACTGTTGGTATTCCTCTAGTTTTATTTAGAAGAATACCTTTGGTTATTGTACCTGCTGTTACTGACATCACTGGTACAGCAGGGGATGGCACAAGATTTGTTGTTGGTGTTGGCTATAGCTTTTCGTTTTAAACGCAATTTTTATCAGGAGACATAAAAACATGAAATTATTTAAATTACCTCTCAAAATTACTTTGATATTGACATGGTTTCTGATTGCAACCAATCCTGCTAATTCTCAGTCAGGCAACATGTCAGATATTACAATGCCAAATCCTGGAGAAGTTGCGCCAGAAACTCCCAATGATAGCGATACCAACGAAGGCGCAACTGCCGATGGCGGTGATGACACCAATAGTGGCGATGATGCAACTGCCGATGGCGGTGATGATGCTGATATTTCTACAGAAGACACTTCTCTGGAAGAATCAATTATGGGTGATGAAGAACTTTCCACAGAAGATAATACGGTAGGAGAGGATACTGAAACAAAAGATGACGGTACAGTTGCTGAAGATAGTGATGTAGAAGCTCTCAGTGGGAATGAGACGGCTATTGATAATGATGCCGCCGAAAGAAATGAGGTTAACGAAAATGTCATGGATGCGATCGCAAATGACAATTCTTCAGAACAGGAAGCCATCACAAATGAAGATGATTTTGGCTTTAACTTGGGAGAAAATACCGCAGGCGATTCTAATATCACTACGGAAAATAATGCTACTACTAACGCTGGAGGAGAAACTTCTGAGATTGACTCAGGGGTTCAATCTGATTCGGTAGTTGAAGCAGCAACTAATTCTGATACCGAAACTTCATCTCAATCAGTTACAGAAGACTTTGTTGAACAAAACGTAGAGGCTCAAAGCGAAGTAGACTCTCAGCAGCCAGCGTCAGAAACTAATATTGAAGCTGATTATGTAGGCACTGAAGAAACTGTAACTACTGAAAGCA
>CAKZYI010000703.1 GCA_937884735.1 uncultured Pleurocapsa sp. | reverse complement strand
TAAATATTTAAAGATTTCGCTTTAATCGGAGAACTGATGATTTGCAGAGTTGACTGAGATATTGTGCTGACAGGAGAAGGATAGCTAGGGTTGGGATTGATTTTTAAAGAGGAATAATCAATTACATTCAATTTTTGCTTTCTTATTGGTGAGTGACGACTACGTTTATCCCACCAGCCAGCACACAAAATAATATAAGGAGGAATAGCAGGAATACTGTAGTAGATTAAACGAGAAGAAAGAGGCAAAAATAATATGATGGGTAAGATTGCGCCTATCGCTAATAGCAAGATACCATCGCTATTTTTGCGATCTAAAACCGACGCATTCGCCAGAAATCCTCTTCGCCATTCTCTCCAAGTAAACTTTACTACTGATGGTAAAAACAAAATCCAAGGAAAACACCAGCAAGCTGTCATGGCCAAATAGCCAACGGCACTAACTTTAGATACTTCATAATCAGGAGGAAAACGACGATCAAAAAGGCGATCAAAATGCTCGTTAACTACAAAATAATGCAAAAAGCCTGGATTAGCCTGCTCTACAGCGACGAACCAAGGCAATATAATAGCTAAAGCTAGCAACAAGCCTTTATAAAGTCTTATTCGCTGGATTATCTTCCAATCTTGTCGAACAGCAATTAAGGTAAAACAGCTCAATAAAGGAAAAATTCCTCCAATCAAGCCTTTTGTCATTACGCATAAAGCTATAGATATATAAGCCCCAAGCCAATTAAGCCAAGAGCTGGGTTGATAAAGAGACTTCCAGATAAAGTAGCTACTGCTTAGTAGTAATGTTCCTAATAAAACATCAATCAAAATTTGATGGGTAAAAATAAACCAGCCCAACGTAACCGAAAGCATCAAAGCAGTAATGCGACTGGAACTAATTCCCCACAGTTCTCTTGTCCATTTCCAGGCGACAATTATTCCGACCCAACCTGATAAACTAATTGGTAATCTCGCTGCAAATTCCGTGGAACCAAAAATCTTAGTTGAAGTTGCAATTAGCCAGTAAAGTAATGGTGGCTTATTTAAATAAGGTGAACCGTTGAGATGAGGAGTAATCCAATCGTTTCTCCAGAGCATTTCTTGCCCTACCATGGCAAAATGACCTTCATGGGGTTCGTACAGCCCATAATTACCAATACCCACTAGCGTTACTATTAATGTCAAACCAAGAATCGACAGATCGATCCAGCGTAAATTTTTAATAGTGAATCGCATTTTGTTGATCAACAAATTTTCTTTGCAGGATTTATGGTTTTCGATGTAACTATTTAGATACCGCTATAGCTCCAACCTAAATTTAAAATAATTATGATTGGGATTTTAGCTTAGATGGTCGATTGATGCCTATCGTTGTTAAATTGATTAACTTGGTTTATCCCATCGTAAAAATACTGTAAATCAGTCTTTGCTTCTTAATTTCATTATATTTTAATCGTTCTTTGGTTAATTTCAGTGAAGAGCCCATCAACATATTTTATTCACTTATGTTTAGACATGAGTATCAGGCTGCCAAAGATACTTCTTCAAATCAATTTTGCCATTATTTTTAAATTTGATTCCTTCTTCTTCCAACAAAACTTTTTGTAGGTAGTCACCACCTTGGCGTTGAAAAGAGTAAGATATTTCTCCTTTAGCGTTAATGACTCTGTGCCAAGGAATATCATTTTTAATATCCACTCGAAAAAGAGCATATCCCACCAGACGAGCTTTGCCATACAATCCCGCTAGGTCGGCAATTTGTCCATAGGTTGCTACTTTTCCTGTGGGTATCAGTTTAACCGTTGTATAAATAAGATCGTATTGAGACATTTATCAATCATTCATTTATAAGAGTATTCAAACTATTGCTTAATAAAATCCAGCTTTCCAAATTAAGATCTTCTGCTCGGCATTGAGGATTGAAATTTAGTTTTTCTAATAGTTGATTGCAATCTTGAAGATCGATAATACTTTTCAGATTTTTACGCAACATTTTACGGCGATTGGCGAAACCTAGTTTGATTAATGTTTCTAGTTGACGAGGATTATCAGCAGGATGAGAAACTTGTCGAGGATGCAATTTGATAACTATTGAATCTACTTTTGGTGGAGGACAAAATGCTTTTGCAGGAACATCACAAATCAATTCACAGCTAGCTAAGTACTGTACTCGAATAGATAATGCACCGAAAGCCTTAGTTCCTGGTACAGCTACTAAACGCTCTCCTACTTCTTTTTGTACTAGCAGTACTATCGATTCATACTGTTTTGATGCAGGAATAGCTATTTTTCCTAATAGCTTAGTTAAAATAGGGCCAGTAATATTGTAAGGAATATTTGCTACTACCTTATTAGGATTTTGAAACTTAGGAAAGCTAGCCAATAAACCATCTAAATCTAACTTTAAAAAATCATCTTGAGCTAGTAAAAAATTTGGAACATCGCCAAACTGATGCACTAATCTTTTACATAAATCACGATCAATTTCTACCGAAACTAAAGCAGATACTTGTGACAATAACTTAGTAGTTAAAACACCTGTCCCTGGGCCAATTTCTAAAATGCGATCGCTTTGTTTTAACTCCGCAGCCAAAATAATCCGCTCCAAAACTGCTTCGTCTCGAAGCCAGTGTTGACCAAACTGTTTGCGGGGACGAAAACGCGATCGCCGAGTAGCTATATTGTTAGTTGTCATAAAATTTCTGGCTTAATCAAAATAGAGAATATTAAATTCATGGCGATCGCAACTATTTTCTATATTATGTACTTTTTAGTAACACGAACTGACTTAAAAATATAAAATCGTTCAAATGGGCGATCGCGACAGTTACTATTCTATCGATACGATCAACCGTGGTTTATATTCTGTTTTTATAAAAGGATAAAAATATTGCTAATCAGCTCAAAATTATGATTAACATCTAAACTCATGGTCATGATTATGTTCAACAACAAAGCTTATAAATGTGAAGAGCAATACTAAGTAATTCTATATTGATGAAGCAAAACGCCAAAAAATCATAAAAAATGCACAAACTAAGAGTCTTTGAAACTTTATAGAATGCAGGGAAGCCAACAGTTTTAGTAAAAAATTTTATTGTATTTGTTTAAATTGATATTGGTGCA
>CAKZYI010000702.1 GCA_937884735.1 uncultured Pleurocapsa sp. | reverse complement strand
GAGCCTATTCTGCTGATACCAACACTATTTATTTGGGACGAGAGTTTGTTATTCAAAATAGCCATAGCCCAGACCTCATCAGCAATGTAATTTTAGAAGAATATGGGCATTTTCTAGATGCTCAGTTTAATACAGCCGACGCACCAGGAGATGAAGGCTATCTTTTTGCAGGGCTAGCCCAACAAAAATTTTTTACCGAACAACAAATAGCCGACATCAAAGCAGAATCAGACCTGGCAACCGTTGTGATCAACGATCGCTCTATACTAATTGAACAAGCAAACCCAGGGGATAATCCAGCTTTCGATTTAATCGGACTTACCCAACTACGGAACGATCCTCAATTTGCAGCCATAGATGGTACGGGTTTTAGCGTAGCTGTAATTGATACGGGCATAGATACAGATCACCCGCTCCTGGCACCCAATTATATTGCTGGTTATGATTTTTTTGATGATGACAATGACCCAAACGATCCTGATGGACATGGAACTCATGTAGCGGGTACGGTTGGCGCAGCGGATGAAACTATTGGGGTTGCCCCTGGAGTGGGTTTGATTAGTCTGCGGGTATTAGATAGCAATGGTGGCTCGCTGTTGGATATTGAAGATTCTCTAGAGTGGGTTTTTGAGAATCGAGAACAGTACAATATTACTGCCGTTAACTTGTCTTTGGGGCTAGGTTTTTTTACTTCAGGAGAAAGTTTACAAGGGGATATTCTATCTGATGATATCCAGCGTTTAGAAGATGCAGGAGTCACCATAGTAAGTGCCGCGGGAAACGATTATTTTGTTAACTCAGGACAATTTAATCAAGAAAATTTATCCTTTCCTGCTATTGCTAGTACCTTAGCAGTAGGTGCGGTATGGCAAGATGGTACAGAGTCTAATATCGCTTGGCAAAGTGGCAGTATTGACTACACCACAGGAACAGACAGAATTACGAGTTTTAGCCAACGCCTAAATGCGTCTAACGTAGTATTTGCTCCAGGGGCATTTATTACCAGTACTGTTCCAGGAGGCGGAGTCGGGATTTTTGGTGGTACTAGTCAGGCATCTCCCCATGTAGCAGGTTCAGTAGCTCTAATTCAACAGGCATCCTTAGAGTTCAACGGGCGTTTGCTAACTCCTGAAGAGGTGCGGGAAATCTTATTTTCTACTGGCGATTTGATTGTTGATGGAGACGATGAAGATGACAATATCGTCAATACTGGCAATTCTTATGTACGAATCAATATTTATAATGCGATCGTCGAAGTAAAAGCGCGATCGGATAATTTTGCCCCACCACCAGACAATAATCCTGATGATATTGTTTCAGGAGATTCTAATGGTACGATTTCAGGGGCATTTATTGCACCTACCATTGATGGCGCGCCAGTATCTCCGATTCTGGGCAGTATTGGGCTAGATGGTCAAAATATTAGAGCTAATGATGTTGATATATATAGTTTTCAATTAGCTTCTCCAGGAACAGTTGGTATTGAGCTTTCTTCCGATCTTAATAATTCTGACGATTTTGATAGTTATTTACGGTTGTTTGATGAAAACGGTAATGAAATTGCCAACAATGATGATATTTCTACTAGCAACATATATTCCCGTTTAGATGTCAATTTAGAACCAGGGACATATTATGTTGGAATTAGTGGCGTTAGTAATACTAGCTACGATCCCAATATCCCTGGAAGTGGTATCGCAGGGGACACGGGCAACTACGCCTTACAGTTTAGTCTGAGCAATCAAGATCCTAATGGTTTGATTAGTGGTGCGCCAGAAGTCAATTTGGGCAGCGATCTCGAACCTTTAGTTTTTCCTGGGGTAATTGGCTCAGACTATAGGGAACAGGTAGGGGTATCGGATGTTGACTTGCTAAGAATTGTTGCCCCCGACAATGGAATTTTATTTATTGATATTGACACTCCCTATGAGGATAGCTTTGTTGATTCTTATTTAAGATTATTTGATGCTAACGGTAATGAATTGGTTTTTGCTGGTACTGAGGAAACCGTCGCTAGTGACGATGATTTAGCATTCGATCGCAATGGTACAGCGGTAGAATTTAGCGATAATAATAACCCTGGCATAGTTCTAGAAAGTTCTGAACAGACTACCTTAGTCTCAGCAACCGTAGATGCTGACGGCAACTATGTGTCGGGCAATTATGGTCATAGTACTGACAGCTTTATTGGTGCTAGAGTCCAACGGGGACAGGTTTATTATGTTGGAGTTTCTGATTTTTTCAATCAAAACTATAATGCCAACAATCTAAGCAATCGTCCCGAAAATGGGGCAGGTGGTAATTATGAATTGATTACTACTTTTGTCAATGATGATATTGACGGTAGTATTACTCAAACAAACGAAGCTACCACATTACCTATTGTGCAACGTTCTGGAGTAATTGGTCGAGATCGCGAACAAGAAGTAGGCGATCGCGATGTAGATTTTTATCGCATTAATTCAGCAGATGGGGGCATTTTGGAAATATCAGCTACATCTGTTGTTGACGATCCTGTAAACACAGTAGCAATTGTTTTCGATGGGGATGGTAGACGCTTGGGAGTCAACGATAGTCTTAATAGCCCTGATTCATTGTTGCGCTCGCTAGCATCTAGCTCCCAATAGTGACGATTATGTGTCAATTACAGGATTTGGCAATCAAAATTTCGATCCTTTTGCCTTGGGTAGCGGCACGGGAGGAGATACAGGCACATATACCCTCAACGGTAGTTTGATTCCCTTAGAACAAGCAGGGAATTTAGTAGACAACACTATTGGCAGTAGTGCAGTGCAAGACATTACTTCAGGGGAAACATTACTAGGTAATGTGGGTAACGATAGTGGTTTTGTAGTTGGAGATACGGATGTTGATATTTATCGTTTTGTGCCTTCTGTTGATGCCACAGTAAATATAAGAGCGATCGCTACTGAAGAATTTAGTGCCGATACTTATTTACGAGTTTTTGACACCAATGGTAATGAAATTGCGGCAAATGATAACGAAAGTGGTGTTAGTCAGAGTAGTCTGATTCAGTTAGATGTGACAGCAGGAACAGTAAATTATATTGGGGTTAAAGGCTGTATCACACAAGGACAACAATACAATCCTTTCACAGGAGAAGCCACTGCACCAGGAAGCCAGGGAAATTACAATCTCAGTATTAGTAGTGGTAACGACTTAGTTACGGGGTCAACCGTATATCGTTTTTTCCGTCCCGATGTAGGAGTTCATTTTTATACTGCTTCAGAGTTTGAACGGGATTCGATAATTGCCAATTTGCCCAACTACACTTACGAAGGAGAATCATATATTTCTGCTTCTGAAACTGCCGATCCCCTAACAGGTGCTAGACCAGTACATCGGTTTTTTAATCAGGATACAGGGGCGCTTTTATATACCATATCCGAAGCCGAACGGGATTTTATTAGTAGCGATTTACCCAATTATACCTACGAAGGAATAGCTTACTATAGCTATCAAAGCGATCGCCCTGGTGCTACTCCTCTATACCGTTTTTATAATCCTGTTGTTGATGCTCATTTTTATACTCCTTCAACAGAAGAAAGAGATACTATTTTGGCTAATTTGCCCGATTATCAATTGGAAAGTGAGGGGGGAATAGCATTTTATGTCGAGCCAGTTGGCGAGCTTTAATTGGTAATACATTCTAGTGTCGCTAGCCATTAGCTATTAGCCAATCGTGACAAGTTAAGGTTGTGTGTTGTTTGTCAAATGGTCTTCAGCTCTTAGCAACGAACTTTGTTCGTTCCAGAGCGAAGCTCTGGCGCAGCAAAGCTGTCGCGCCATTAGCCATTAGCAAAATATAGTGTCGGGGTTTTAAGTTCAAAATATGCTTGGAGAAATTGCCCTGTATCTAAGTAATTTGGCTGATTAAATTAATCAATTGGAAGTAGAAAATCTCATTTGGCAGATAGTTATAAACCAAGTTGATATTACCACTAGCCAAGGAGAAAAACATTTTTGGGAATCTTATATTGCATCATTTAGTTTCGATGAAGAAAAAAAAATGACCATATCGATTGCCCAAGATATTACTAATATTATCAAAGCAAAAGCAAATCTACCTGAGACTAAAGATCGTCTTGAACTATTACTAGGATCAACTAGCAGTGGTAGCTAGAGGTAGAATTTAATCAATAATAAAATTGATATTTGTCCTCGCGCCTATATTTTTCTATACTTGAATGACTTTGACAAAATATATGAAAGTTTTTGGCAGCCAATCAATCTTTAAGTAATAGAATCAATTGACTTGAGCATGATTAAAGCAATTAAAAGTGGTAACGATGTAAATCTATAATTTCCTATATCAGAAGAAATTACGCCATTTCATTGATTCGATTGATAGGTAAACTTAGATACAATTCTGCCAGAGAAGTAATCATACTGAGCGGAGTAGTAATGAACATTACGCCACCTAAGTCTAGCCCGCATGTGATAAATCATGCCACACAAGATCGACAATTAAAAATGACACAATCACGCGAAGAGCTAGCAAAAATTATAAATTTACTCCCTTCTTATATATTTGTCTCTCATGTTTATGATGAAACGATTTCCTTAATTAATCTCAAACTATCTGAGAGCCTAGGCATACCACAATCTGAAATAGCCTGCGGTAAAAAAATTCAAGAATGTTTTTCCCCAGAATATGCTCGTCAAGTTCTTTGGCAACAGCAGCAGGTTTTAACCTATGGAGAAGAAATTCACGTCCAGGAAGCAGTCAAATTGCCTGATGGGATTCACTACTTTGATACGAAGATTGCTCCACTACATAACGATCGCGGTGAAATATATGCTTTGGTTCATACTTCTAATGATATTCCCGATCTCGCTGCTACTAAAGAGGCTCTTTCTCAGCGTACTTTACAGTTAGAAGCTGCTAACAAAGAATTAGAGTCTTTTTCTTATTCTGTATCCCACGATTTGCAAGCACCTTTGAGAGTTATTAATGGCTTTAGTCAAGTTTTATGGGAGAATTACCAGCCAGATTTAGACGATCGCGGCAAACATTATTTGCAAAGAATTCAAGCTAACAGCGAGAAAATGAGCGATCTAATAGATGCTTTATTGCAACTATCTAGAGTTCCCCGATCTCAGATGAAATCGGTGGAGGTTAATTTAACCACAATCGCTCAAGATATTATTGAAGAGCTGCGACAAGAAGATAGCGATCGCGAAGTAGAATTTATTACCACTGACAATCTCACTGCCATAGGAGATCCCCAACTATAAAAAATAGTCTTAGATAACCTGTTGAATAATGCCTGGAAATACACTTCTAAGCGATCGCAAAGTAGAATCGAATTCAACGCTATTGCTTGTGAAGACAAAAAACTAACATTTTTTGTGCGGGACAATGGCGCGGGGTTTGATTTGGAATATGCCGACAAACTATTTACTGCTTTTAAACGCCTCCATTCCCAAGCAGAATTCCCAGGCACAGGTATTGGTCTTGCCACCGTACAGCGGATTATATATCGTCATGGAGGCAAAGTGTGGGCAGATGGCGAATGCGATCGCGGAGCAACAATTTATTTTTCTCTAGAAGCTTTTTAAAGCTAAATATCTGAGATTAACTGTCTAAATAAGTATTTATATCTTCAATCAGCTGAGTTAGTTCGGCTTCACTAGTCACACGAAGGCGATCGTCTCTAAGGGTAATTAAAATTTTGGCAGCAAAAGGGCTGGGGTAAATGTTGGGGTTGCAAAATATTTCTAAAAATATATCTCCTGTATGACGATATTCCATTGATTTTTGGGGAGTTGGGCGACTACCCGCACCAGGAGTAACGTTGGCAACTGCTTTGAGGCTTTGCATCAAGACTGATATTTCTGCCTGTAGCTGTTTGGCTGCATCTTCTGAAAAGTTGAAACTAACTGCACCTTGAATTAAATTGAGAGTTAATCGATTCATTTTAAAGTTTAATTTAATCTACTAATTGAGATCTAATCTTAATAGCTTTATTAAGCTACAAACTAAAATCTATCAATTAGAGTATTCTTCCCGCTGTGTTTGTCAAAAAATATTTCAATAAGTTACTTTTTTTCTTATAACTAAATATACCGATAGACACTATCAAAAAAAGCTCCCGAGCGTTTTTCAGATTATGATTATATAACAAGAATCTGCTTGCTCACTTATTCTCAATCATGCAAGATAATCGCTCTCAAGTTCGCCGAGTATTGTGGCTAACTTTATTATTAAATTTATTTGTGATGGCATTAAAGTTCTCTCTAGGATTTGCTACTGGTTCTTTGAGCCTCCAAGCCGATGCCTTGCACAGCGTGACTGATAGTGCCAACAACATACTTGGATTGATTACCAATCGTTTTTCTTCTCCCAAACCAGATCGCGAACATCCCTATGGACATCAAAAATTTGAAGCAGTTGGTGCATTGGGTATTGCCGCATTTTTGGGAATTGCTTGTTTTGAGATCTTCAAAGTGGCTGTAGAAAAGATTTTTTTTATTACAGAGGATGTGGCAATTGAAGTATCCTTTATGGAATTGTGTTTGTTGCTAGTAGTTTTAGGCGTTAATATTTTTGTTGCAGTTTATGAGCATCGGGTGGGCAAAAAGATCAATAGTCCAATTCTCATTGCCGATGCCAAACATACCACTAGCGATATTTGGGTCACAATAATTGTAATTGCTGGATTAGTGGGAGTATGGCAAGCAAATAATCTAAATATTCCCCAGCTTCAATGGCTAGATGTGATTTTGGCTTTTCCTGTAGCTTTATTAGTGTTTTATAGTGGTTGGGAAGTCATTAGGGATAACTTACCCTGGCTAGTAGATGAAATGGCGATCGCACCCGAAGCCATTTACGATGTAGTAATGACAGTACCAGGAGTTGTTAACTGTCACGATATTGCTTCTCGTGGCTTATTGGGTAGGCAGGTATTTATTGAAATGCACCTCATCGTTAACACCGACGATCTTTTTATAGCTCACCAAATTACAGAACAAATTGAAGAACGTTTAGAAAAAAACTTTGGCACAGTAAGGGTTATAATCCACGTCGAACCTCCTGAATACGAAGAAAATGATATCAGCTTTGGTAGCACCGAACCAATTCAATGATTAGTAATTACTAATTACTGATTACTGATTACTAACTGATGTTATGCAGTTAGGAGTTACATATAGCATTTTTCGCCTTGGAGCTATCGATCGCGCTTTTGGCGAGTATCAATCGGCAATAATTTCCAGAACAGATGCTATGTAATTACTTTTATCCTTGTTCCTTGCTCCTTGCTCCCCGAATCACCAGTCATCTTCCAGTTGCGCTGCCATTTCTTCTACTGCTTCTACTTGTTGAAATTTTTCCAATTCTTCTAATTCATAGCTATCCTCTTCTCCCCAAGCTTCAGATAGTGGTTGCACCACCTTGGAAATAGCGTCTTGCACAAAGGATTTAACAAATTCATCTCGCCGACTAAGCTGAAACTGTTGTTGCACCACCTCAGTGATGCCACCATCTCCCCAATCCAAATTGCGTTTGAAATATTCAATAAAGCTCTTACCTGCAATACGAGTTAGGTACGCAGCAGAAACAGCTTGTATTGCTTTTCCCACAATATATGTCGCAAAATGAAACTGAAGTGCTTTGGCTAATATATCTAGCGCACCTTTAACTATGCCCAGACTAACTAAGGTTTTACCCAAAGACAAGGCTAACTCTTTGCCCTGTTCCAAATTGAGTTCCACACCATAAACTTTGCCGATTTCAATTACCATTTGGGCATTAATTGCTGCTGCGGCTAACATATCTACTACAGGTACAGGAGTTACGGCGATTACGCCCGCACCTATCCACTGATAGCGATCGATTATCTTGTCTGATTCTCTGCGTCGCTGAATATCAATTATTTTACGAGCTTCTTCTCCTAAACGATGAGACTGTAGCAAAATATTATCAGCGATTAAATCTTCTCCTTCAGCACGCAACACCGCTACCAATCTTTTAATTAGGGGTAAAATTTCTGCGGTGGGTTCGATAATTTCTCCGCTGGCTAGCTGTACTGGCTGAGGATTGGCACATATAGCTGTTACGTCGTTAGGAGAGATAAAAGCCTTTACTCTTTCTTTGAGTCTTCCTAAAATCATTTCTCGATCTTCGTCAGTATACAAATCGCTCTTATTGAACACCAAAAGCGATCGCTTACCTATTTCGGCTAAAGCTTTTAACGGCTCATATTCTGACTGTCTTAAATCGTTATCAACGGTAAACACCAACAAATCGGCTTCTGTGGCTAGTCGTTTGGCTATTTCTGCTCTTTCTGTACCAGCTATTCCCGCTTCTAAGATGCCTGGGGTATCAATGATTAGAATTTCCCTGCCGACTCCTTTTAGTTTGAGGCTATAGGTTTCTCCCTGGGTGGTTGTCCCCATAATTGGATTGACTTCCCCAACTATCTCACCAATTAAGGCATTAACCAAAGAAGTTTTTCCTGCCGATCCTGTGCCAAATACGACAACCTTTACTTCACCCCGTTGCAAGTCGGCTTCTATCTGTTGCGATTTATTTAATAAAGCTTTTTGGGTAATCTTATCTTGTATTTGTCCTACTTGCTGTCTTAACGCCTGGAGATTTTGGGCTGCTACCTGAGTTTTTTCTTCAGGCATTCTGACTCGATTAACACGGCGTTTCCCCTTTTTGGTTCGAGAACCTTTGCGGGTATATTTGTTCACATAATAGATATATCCCCCGATCATCGAGCCAATTAACACGATTACTAATAGCAACAGTAAATTAGCCAAGATAGGTGCAGTAAAAGATATCTGCATATAAAGGTGAGACAGAGATGTCACCAACCAGATAGATAATCCTAAGATGACACCAAGACCAAGAAATAAAGCTACTATACGAAACAAAGGCATACCATTTCAGTTTTAGTTGAAATAAAGAATATAAAAAGAGAAAAGGAGACTTGAAAACTATCTTACAAATTAGCGTGTATGTACTAGACAGATTCTAGTCTAGCCATTTTGTTTATGGTAACTATTTTGACCTGGTTTAACTTTTTATCACTTTCGTTTATTGATTAAAGCTCTGAAAACTCGTTATAGGTTATAGCTTATAAGCTTGTTGGTGCTACAACTTTCAATTTTTCCACCAATATTCGCTGTAGCCAGTATTGAGACAGAGCAATTAACCTAAGACGAGCGATCGCTTTTTGTGGATTGCGTTGTTGTGTATCACCTATAACACGACATTCTGCCAAGAAAATGGCAATTATTGCGCTGAAATTAAGCGCAAGTTTTTGCCAGTTGCTCGATTCAGCCCTAAATGAATCTGTTATCAAACATAATTGACGCAGCAAAATCAACTCTGCTTCCTCCCTCAACCATAAATTATTTTGATGGTCTAACCAAGATATAGCCTGAGCCTCATCTGCAAAGAACAACAGCTTTTCCCTTATTCCCAAACGTAGTAAAGTGCAACAACGGGCATGAATATACTGTGCGGGAAATAAATTTAAGTTGGAAGGGGTGCTTTTCAAAGATTCTCCCAAAAATGACTTTGTTAAATCAACATTAGTTTTTATATCGAGCAAAACCAATGATTTTTCTAGCCAAATTGCCATAGATTCATGGTCAAAATAAAAATCTATTAACCCAGATTTTCCAATTTCAACGCACAAATTTAAATTCAATTGAGAGTCACTATTATCTATTGTTGAAACTAAATAATCAATTAATTCTTCGGCAACAATTTGAGGTGTTTTTTGGGTATACGAAGCTAAAAGCAAAGCAATAGATGAGCGATATACAATTGGGGCAGATTGGGGTGTAGATAAAACTTGTTGAATTTGGCGATCAAAGGATATTGACTCAATAGAAGAGTGTAAAAGAACAATCTTGCTTCCAATAGTCCTAGCTGCAAACCGAGGATCGAAAGTAAAATTCCAGCTTTGTTGAGATAAATCAAGAGTTGATAGGAGCATCTGTTGCAATAACTCCTTGAGAGAAAGACTCGTTTTTTCGTTATTAAATGCTAGTTTAAAAAACTTATGTAAAAAAGTTTTTTTCGATACATTGTTATCCATGTAGAATCAAATATGCGTTGACTTTTTATTTTGCCTTCTACTATGCAATTTTCCGATCAATCCTCCGAGGAATCTCGTCCAATTTTGACCTGGAAAACTATCATGGACTGGGCGCAAACCCACTATCGCGATCGCATTTTTCGTAAAGACGATCAAATCCCCGTTCGTCCCGAATTAATCTATCTAGTTAATCAAGGCGCAGTCCGTTTAGTTAGCGAAGCTCAAAATCAAACAAAAGATCATTCCTTAGTCGAATCAACTGAATTAGACGATCTAGAGTCAGTAGAAGATATTGAAAGAGCTTTTTTGGGGTTTATTTCAGCACAAAAGCCTTTCGAGGTCTTGTCTCACTCTGTTTTCACTATTCAAGCTTATGCCCATGTTGATTATACTCAAGTAGCATGGCTTTACTGGCAAGATTTGGAACAATGGCCAGATTTTCGTCAAGAAATATATCACGCTTTTCGCCATCAGCATCAAAGAAAATTGCTGTGGTTGAGTGCTTTGGGTCAAAGACGAACTATAGATCGCCTAACTAGCTTTCTAACTCTGTTGGTGGAAGAATATGGTGAAGAATCTGACCTAGAATATTGTCTACCCTATACTCTAACCCACGCTCAAATTGGCAGTGCGATCGGCTCTACTCGAGTTACCGTAACTAGGTTGATGGGAAAATTGCGTCGTCAAGGCATAATTTCGATTAAAGACGATAACTCAATTTGTGTTAATAGTCTCAAGGAGATTAAAAATAGCCGTAGAACATAACTTAAAATCATGAATAATCCCTAAAAATAAAATCCCTAAAAATAATTTTAAAATTGCACATACACCCAGTTTTGGAACCATTAAAAACAGTTTAAATTGGCTTTTTTTAGATGCAGTAGCAAATTAAATTAGTATAGATGTAAAAAATATCTTAAGATTGACACATAAGAAGTTAAAATTTCTTAAAAACTTGACTATTTGACAAGAATATAAATTAAGGAGAATATATATGGCGCTCGTCCCAATGCGTTTGCTTTTAGAACACGCGGCAGAGAATGACTACGGTATTCCTGCTTATAATGTCAACAATATGGAGCAAATTATCTCCATTATGGAAGCTGCTAACGAAGCTGACAGCCCAGTTATCTTGCAAGCTTCTCGTGGCGCACGCAAATACGCTGGAGAAAATTTCCTACGTCACCTAGTATTAGCAGCAGCGGAAAGTTATCCCCATCTTCCCATCGCAATGCACCAGGATCATGGAAACAGCCCTGCAACTTGCTATTCTGCAATTCGTAATGGTTTTACTAGCGTCATGATGGATGGTTCTCTAGAAGCAGATGCTAAGACTCCTGCTAGTTTCGAATACAACGTCAACGTAACCGCAGAAGTAGTCAAAGTAGCTCACTCTGTTGGTGCTAGTGTTGAAGGCGAACTAGGTTGTTTGGGTTCACTAGAAACTGGTCAAGGTGAAGCCGAAGATGGACACGGCTTTGAAGGAACTCTAAGCAAAGACCAACTTCTAACCGACCCCGATGAAGCAGTAGAATTCGTTGAGCGTACTCAAGTAGATGCTTTGGCTGTTGCTATTGGTACTAGTCACGGTGCTTATAAATTCACTCGCAAACCTACTGGCGAAATTCTAGCTATTAGTAGAATTGAAGAAATTCACCGTCGTCTACCCAACGTTCACTTAGTAATGCACGGCTCTTCTTCCGTACCTCAAGAGTGGATTGACATCATCAACGCTAATGGTGGTAAAATTCCTGAAACTTATGGTGTACCTGTAGAAGAAATTCAAAAAGGCATCAAAAGTGGTGTTCGCAAAGTTAACATCGATACTGACAATCGTTTGGCTATCACTGCTGCTATTCGCGAAGCCGCAGCCAAAGATCCTGCTAACTTTGACCCCCGCCATTTCCTCAAGCCTTCTATTGCATACATGAAAACTGTATGTCTCAGACGTTATGAAGCTTTTGGAACTGCTGGAAACGCCAGTAAAATCAAGCAAGTTTCCTTGGATGATTATGCTGCTAAATATGCCAAAGGTGAATTGTCTACTAGCAACAAAAAAACTGTTTCTGTATAGAACGTCGAGTCAAATATAGAAGTAAATTGAATTAATTGATTGAAATGAGTGGTTTTCAAAACTGCTCATTTTTTTATTGCTTGTTCCTAGCTCTTCATCTTTTAAATTGCCTCTTGCTAAATTTGTAAAACTGACTATCATATATAAAGTACCACTACCGCGTTGGTGACTACCTTCCAAGTTTATTGATCTATGCTTGATTTATGAAGGGAATAGCAATAGTTCTTGTGGAAGTATACCGAGCTAGCTCTCGGAAATGGATACTTGAGCGGCCAATTCCCACCCTGGACTTCCAGGTCATAAACTTAGGTAAAACGGCGTGGCGGTGGGCTGTCTGGTTTTCAGGTTGAAATAAATCGAAAACTGTTAAAAATGTAACAAGGTTGCCATTCTGTAGAAGGTATGATGTGCTATTAACAATGCTAATTTAGCTATTTAATGCCAAAACTATCAGAATCTCTGTATACAGCCAAGTTTAACGCCCAAACGTTTCAGTTAAACAACGGTCTGACTGTTATACATCAGTATCTGCCCGCAACTCCTGTTGTAGTAACTGATGTCTGGGTTGAAGCTGGTGCGATCGCAGAGCCTCAAGAATGGTCAGGAATGGCTCATTTTTTGGAACACATGATCTTCAAAGGCTCTCCCAATGTAACAGTAGGAGAATTTGATTGGTTGATTGAAAACACTGGGGGCATCGCTAACGCAGCTACCAGCTATGATTATGCTCATTTTTATCTGACTACTGCTTCCTCTCATTTAAAGCAGACTCTACCAGCACTGGCAGATATATTACTACGGGCAAATATTCCTGATGAAGAGTTTATTCGAGAACGAGAGGTAGTAATTGAAGAAATTTACTCTAGTCATAACGACCCAGATTTTTTGGGTTTTCAAGCTTTGTGTCAAAATACCTATCAGTGTCATCCTTACCGACGACCAAACTTGGGTGAAAAAGAAGTTTTGCTAGAGCAGACTCCCGATCATATGCGTTGTTTCCATCGGACTCATTATCAGCCAGAAAACATGACCATAGTGATTGTTGGCGGAATTGAGCAAGAACAAGCTTTAACCTTGGTTCATGACAATTTTAGCGACTTTAGCGTTCGTTCTGAATGCCCTCCTGTATTAGTGGAAGCAGAACCCAAGGCGATGGCAATTCGCCGTCAGGAATTGCATCTTCCTCGAATTGAGCAAGCTCGTCTTTTGATGGCTTGGGTATGTCCTGGTTCAGACTGTTTAATTGAAGCAATTGCCTTAGATTTAATTGCCCTTATTTTAGCAGGCGGACGCAGTTCGGGTTTAGTGAGAGAGCTGCGGGAAGAACGACAGTTGGTAATGGATATTGACTGTAACTTCTCCCTGCAAAAAGATTCTAGTCTCTTCACCATTAACGCTTGGCTAGAAACGGAGAATTTAGCAATGGTTGAGGGTATTGTTAGAGATCGCCTCAACCAATTGCAACACCATCTTATTTCTGAAACAGAAATTCTGAGGGCAAAGCGTCAACTAATTAATGACTATATTTTTTCCACTGAAACCCCTAGTCAGTTGGCTAATATTTACGGCTTTTATAATATTATTGCCACCGCTGCTGATTCGGCTTTATATCCTCAAATTGTCAGTAAATTTCAACCAGAACAATTGCAGTCTATAGCACTACGCTATTTATCTCCAGAAAGCTATGCTATTACGGTGTTAAAGCCAATGTAGTTGACTGGGGTAATTGGGATAGTGGGTATAGATGAGGTAGTATTGAGCAAGAAATAATAAGAGATCGTCAATATATTTTCAACAGTGCAAAAATTAGTAGTCGCTACAGGTAATCCTGGCAAATTAAACGAAATGCAGGAATATCTCACAGGTTTGCCTTGGGAGTTGGAACTGAAACCCAAAGAATTAGACATAGAAGAGACAGGAACAACTTTTGTCGCCAATGCTCGGTTAAAAGCCTCAGAAGTAGCCAAAGCGTTGGGCAAATGGTCTATTGCTGATGATTCTGGTTTAGCCGTAAATGCCCTTGATGGTGCGCCAGGATTATATTCATCGCGGTATGGAAAAACAGACGAAGATCGAATTGGTCGCTTGTTAAGAGAATTGGGGAATACAGAAGATAGAAAGGCAAAATTTATCTGTGCGATCGCAATTGCTAACCATGAATGTAAAATTGATCTACAAACGGAATGTATATGTGCAGGGGAAATATTAACTTCTCCTAGTGGAAATGGTGGTTTTGGTTACGATCCCGTTTTTTATGTGCCTGGGGAAGACCAAACATTCGCCGAGATGTCACCAGAGACTAAAAGCAGAATTAGCCATCGCGGTATCGCCTTTGCTCAACTGATGCCAGAATTTAAAAAGCTAACAGCCAATAGGCATGGGTGACAAGTTAACGCTTTATACCGTTTGTACCACAAGGGCATAACATCAACTCGCTTTTGGGTAACGGGTAACAGGTAACGAGTAACAGGTTTCGTTGGCTTACTAGCACTTTTAACCTATAAACAGTTCTTTTTTCCTTTAATCTATATGTAGTGTTTAAAAATAAACTAAACGCCTCGCTATGCGGGGCGTGTACTTGATGAGCAAAAAATTAGCTTAACTTGTCACAAATTACCAATAGGTAGCTAAGACTTAACTTTACTAAACTTTAATTTGTTTGCTAGAGCATGATTCAACTTTTGAGATGCCCCAGGAAATTGGGGTTCTAACTGAAGTACCCTACTAAAAGTTTTAACGGCATTATCCCAATTATCAATTGATTCAAACTGTTGACCCAAGAGATAAAAAGATTCTACATCCTGGGGGTTTCTACTAATTCCCTGTTTCAAAAATTTTATCGCCTGTTCGTGTTTGCCTTGTTGATTTAAAACCTCCGCTGCACGATGATAGGCTTGAACAAATTTGGGATTAAGAGCGATGGCTTTATAGTAAAAACTTACAGACTGCTTGTATTCACCCTCCTCTACTAGAGCATTAGCCAAATAAAAGCGATCTAATGCCGAACCTATTTTGGGCTGCATATTTAAGGCTAACTTCATTTTTTGAATAAATTCAGCTTTCTTGCCTATTTTTAATAAGACTCTGGCATAATTTAAATGTGCGCTAGCATAGTCGGGTTTTAGATTGATTGCCTTGCGGTAACAAGCGATCGCATATTGCCATTTTCCTTTTCTTGAGTATAAATTGCCCAAATCAGTATGAATTTTTGGAGAGGTTGGCTGTAGCTTGGACTGCTTGTAGTAGCGTCGAATAGCTTTATCTAACTGGGTTTCTGCCTTATGTGGCTTATATGGTTTTTGAGCATTAAAACTATTAATGTCTTCTAATTTTGCCTTGTCTAAATTTGCCTCGTTTAAATTAGATTTTGCTGCTGGTGCTTTAGCATCTTGAGGTGGTAACACTGGTAAAGTCATACTTACATCCAATGCTTTGCGATAATATTGTGCTGCTTGTTTCCATTCATTTTGCTGCTCTAGCTGTCTTGCCATACTGCAATAAACTTCCACAATGCGTATGGATTTGGATTTTTCTTCAACGATCATTTCAGAATCAGCAATTATCTCTAAAGTTTCGGTTGAAGTTTGGGGTGATTCTAATTCTAAAGCTTTGGAAATATTAACTTGTGCTTGCTCCAAATCCCCTAGCTTTTGCCAAACTTGGGCTAAACTTCGATACACTTTTGTACTGGGTCTAATAATGATCGCCTTTTGATAATGCCTAACTGCTTGCTGTAGTTTGTCTTGCTCGGCATAAATATCTCCCAATCCTGCATATACCTCTGCCAAATTTGGTTTTATTTCCACCGCTTTAGCATAACAAGACATTGCTTCTGCGGTATTCCCCATTCTTTGCAAGGCATTACCCCAAATTTTGTAAGCCTCCGCCATATTCGGCAATATTGTAGTAGCCTGTTTGCAGGCAAATGCTGACTGCTCCCACTCTTGCTTTTCCACGTGATCTAATGCTTTTTGTAAGTAGACCTGGGCTGTTTCCCAATCAATATCTCTGGCTTGTTGAGGATTAACTGCTTTGAGACGAGAAGAGAAAGAAGGTGATAGGTTGCTAGGCTCTGCCTGAATATTCAATCGAGATTCTGGAGCAGATGCAACTTGCACTAGCTGGGAATTAGCATTCACTAAAGGTTGAAAAGAAAATGCCGCTTCTTTGAGACTAGCAATAGGGATCGGAAGTTTTTTGGCTTGGGAAATACTCGACTTTAATAATTGCTCTTTGGTATTTCCTGTTATCGCTTTGATGTGGATTGCTTGACGATAGTAATTTGCGGCTTGCTCTATTTTTCCTTTATTTTTTAAACCTGTGGCTAATTTTTCATAGGCTACTGCCAAATCTCCTTGTTGTTTTAATCGTCCAGCCAAACGCTGCTGAATTTCTAACAAATTAGGATTTTGCTCAATAGCTAAACCATATATTGTCAGAGCTTCACTTAATTTACCTTGTTCCCATAAAGCATCAGCTTGGGCAATTTGTGTTTCCCAAGACTTAGATCGGGTAGGCTTAGAAGTTGCCAGAGCGGAATCAGAGTCTGTGACAGATTCAGCAGGAAGAAGATTTTTAAATAACTTGAACATTAGCCAACTGAAATTATTATATAAATATTTTTACTTAAATCAATCTACTGATATTTAGAATTTGCGCCGACAAATAACATTCATTCTAAGACAGAAATCCAAGATAAACTGTAGCTATCTCAGTTTACAATACAAAAAAATCAGTATTTATCTCTCCGTATTTACCAAATCTTAAGGGCATTTTCCTTGATTTTACTTAATCTTTATCGTTTAGAAAACTATGCCATGGTTATTTTTAATTTTAAATATGGTTTAACTACTAAAAAAAATATTTAAATAAATCAATACAGCCCTAAAAAAATAACTAGAGTAAAAAATAAAAATAGCTTTATGTATTTTGATATACATTACAAAGTATTTTTTTGTATATATGTCCGAAGACGATGACTATCTTAATGGAGTTAATAGATTGTAAAAAAAAGAGCGTCGAAACGCTCAGTAGATTAATTATTTATTTTGTGCAGCTAAACCTTAAATTTCATCCCACCCTGAGATACCTGATGACATGACATAGCTAGTGACACCAGCCTCAAAAAAGTTAGCTTTGGTATGACCTTCTATTTTGGTGTCAGAAAATCTTTCTAAATGTCTGTAAGGGCTTTTCTTATATTTCTCATCTGCGTATAGTGGCTCAAGACCGATAGAACGTAAACGCATATTAGCCATGTACTTAGTATAGTGTTCGGTGCTAGCTTCGGTAATGCCCAACACGTTGTCACCGATGATATGGTTTGTCCAGAGACACTCATGCTGCACGGCAGTATCAAACATTTCATAGATCTGCTCAACCGAGTGAGGAAAGAGCTTCATTGCTTCGGGGAGCAGCTTTTGATAGAGTCGCACGTGGCTTAATTCATCTCGATTGATCATTTTGAAAATATCGGCACTACCAGGCATCAACATCCGCGAAGCTAAATTGTAAAAATAAATAAAGCCGTTGTAAAAATAGATTCCTTCTAGTAGATAGTCGGCTAGTAAGGAGACAAAGTAGTTTTCGGGAGTAGGGTTGTCGACGTATTTTTGATATATGCTGGCAATAAATTCGCAACGATCTGCCAAGACTTTATCAGTACGCCAAAAATCGTAAACAGTGCTACGGCGATCGCCTGGTATTACTGTTTCAATAATATACTGATAACTTTGATTGTGCATCCCTTCTTGGGAAATTTGCTCTGCCATACATACGCTCACCTCTGGAGCAGTAACGCAGCTTTTGATGTGAGGAATGTTGCAGGTTTGTACCGAGTCTAAAAAGGTTAAATAACTAAGGATGCCATCATATGCTCGACGTTCTTTTTTGGTTAAATTCCAATAGTCAGTTACATCTTGAGTCAAATCCAACTTCTGAGGAATCCAAAAATTCTCTCTCATTTGCTGGTACAGTCCAGTAGCCCAAGAGTAACGCACATCATTTAGCTGCATTAGGTTGGTGGTATTACCAAACCAGATAGAGCGATTTTCTACCTTATCGTCCACACCAGGGTTAAAGATAGGATTTGACGACATGGGCTGAGATGGAGAAAAATATGAAGTCATATAAGAATTTGTATATTTTTTT
>CAKZYI010000701.1 GCA_937884735.1 uncultured Pleurocapsa sp. | reverse complement strand
GTCGTTATTATTTTGCGATCGCGACCCTTATGTCGTCGGTTTAATGGTACGCCCTTAAAAGGAGTGTATCAAGAAATATACGATCGGGCTAAAAAAAACTTGTTGGATATTTTACATCAATATTTGTTTGATTCAAATCATCAAGAAAAATATCAAAAATCCAGCAGTATAAAGAAGCTTACACCAGATTATCTATACAGATTGCAAAAGCAAATTTTTCAACAATTACTAGATGACGAGCAGCTTAAAAAAATGGGGTTAGCAGCTCAAAAATACTCGGTTAACAGCGAGCTAAGAACTTATGCCTTAACTGAACTTATAAAAGCTATCAAGCTGTCAGGGCGGCTTTGTCGCCCCCATACTAGTAAATTCTCTGCCAGCCTGTATGCAACTCTCTATGAAGAAGCTTTAAGCGAAACTTTTGCCTATGTGTGTTTGAACATCGATTTATACGATCCAGAACGAGGTAATCGTAAATTTATGAACTGGGTCAATTTTAAACTAGATAAGTTGATTTTGAAATGTTATGTCAATTTTCAAAAATATACCCAACATGAAATTTATTCTTTTGCTGAACTAGAACAAATTAGACAACCATTAAATAGCCCTGATTTATCTCAAGTTCTGAAGGAATATTTAACCCAAGATCCTAATAAAGTTTTCGCCACTGCTCATATTAGAAATAGACCAGACGCTAATTTTAGTAATATTGCTCTAGCCAAATTTTCTGGTCTTAGTTGGGAACAAATATCCCAGCAACTAGGTATACCAGTTCCAACCTTAAGTAGCTTTTACAATCGCTGGTGTCGACGCTTTGCACCTTTATTAAAAAAGGAATTGAAAAAATATTTTTAGATAAATAATTTAAAACATCTAGTTAGGATTAAAATAATGATAACTAATCGTAAATCTAAAGTGTTTCGCACTATTATTCCTCTCAAAATTCATATTGAAGCTGAAAGATTTCGTTGTTACCAATGTCAAGGTGATAAGGCTAAAAAAGTATATCTAAATACTCTGGCTGTATCAACAGTGAGTTTGTATTTAAATTCTCTTGGGTGGTCAACTAATTTAGAAGATAGTGATAGCTGGAATCCTGTTTTACAGACAATGATGGACGTTGCAGATCTCCAGATCCCTAGCTATGGAAAATTAGAATGCCGCTTTGTCTTGAAAGGAAAAGATACAGTAACTATTCCTCCTGAAGTTTGGTCAGAGAGAATTGGCTATGTGATAGTAGAATTAGAAGAATCCCTCAATTATGCAACTGTAATTGGTTTTGTTCGTCAAGTATCACAAATTGAACTACCCTTATCTGAGTTAGAATCCCTAGCAGAATTTCCCACATATTTAAGTCAACAAAAACGAGCTGAAATAATTCAAGCACCAACTTTAAATAAATGGTTTTCTAACCATCAAGATCAAAATTGGCGGCATTTTGAAGAATTATTCAGCTCCAATATTTCTGTTAACTTTAGAAGCCCTCAAAAGCTTGCTGATACAGCTAAAGATAAGCTATCCTCCGCAGTTCAAAGAGTTAAGCTAATTGAGCTAGAAAAGAATAATGATTTGAGCATTGCTTTAGTACTAAATATACTACCGAAAACTAAGCAAGAATTCGATATTTCTCTGATAATTTTCAATAGCCAAATTCATCAATATCTGCCCAAAGGATTAGAAATGATTATCACAGATAGAGATAGCTATCCTGTCATGATTGCTCAGGCAAATGAGACAGAAACAATTGAGTTTTGTTTCAGCGGTAATTTAGGAGAAAATTTTAGTATTGAGTTTGCCTTAAATGAAGAAATAATTGTAGAAAGCTTTATTATTTAGTCAAAATGATTTTCTTATTGTTCACCCAATGACAAAACTAGTCATTCTTAAATTTAATGGTAATTTTCAGTCGGGATTTCAAGTCAGCCTAGAAATTGGGGAAGAAGGACAATCTGTCGAGCGCGGTTTTGCTGGGAGTTTACCCCCTAATGTAGAATTAAGCAAAACCTTGGCTGTGTGGCAACAGCAATATACACAGCTAGATAACAATAGCCGTATCAAACCCAAGCAAATTATTTACGATGGCTCAATAGATCCTCAAAAACGGCTAGTTACTTCCGCCAAAAAGCTACAGTATGAATTTCAGCAATGGCTAAACTCTTCTAGCTTTTATTCTGTTGACAAACATCTACGAGAAGAACTTGATCACGCAGAAATCATCAGGCTTTTGGTTTGTAGCGATCGCCCAGAAATACATCAATTACCATGGTGTTGTTGGGATTTATTAGAAAATTATCCCAATTTAGAAATTGCTATTAGTAATTTTGACTTCAAGCGAGTTGTCAGCAAGCCAAAAAGACACAAACATCAGAAAGTTAGAATTCTAGCAATTTTGGGCGATGCTCAAGGGATTAACCTAAATGCAGACTGCGATTTTTTGGAGTCTTTGGATGGGGGAGAAGTAATCTTTCTCAAAGAACCTACTCGTCAAAAACTATACTCTTATTAATGGGATATAACCTGGGATATTGTTTTTTTTGCAGGACATAGCAAAACTGTTGGTAGGCAAGGATTACTATACCTCAATCAACAGGACAAGCTGACTATTGAAGAATTAAAATATGGCTTTCAAAGAGCGATCGCCAATGGACTCCAACTAGCTATTTTTAATTCCTGTGATGGATTAGGTATAGCCGAAGAATTAGGGAAATTATTCTTACCCCAATCTATTGTGATGCGAATGCCTATTCCTGACATCATGGCACAGGAATTCATTAAACATTTTTTACAGGCTTATGCAGGAGGAAACTCCCTGTATCTTGCTACCAAAATGGCGCGACAACAATTGCAAGCTGAAGAAAAGCAATATCCTTGTGGGAGCTGGTTGCCCACAATTTACCAAAATCCTGCGGTAATACCGCCAAACTGGACGGATTTATGCAAAAAAAATCCATTTTCTCGTTATTTACCCAAATTAAATTCCGAACAGCAACCCTTTGTTACAAAGCTACTAGCTAGTGCGATCGCTTTAGTTTTGGTCTGTTTGATTCAGTCTTGGGGATGGTTAGAAGTGGGGGAATTAGCAACTTACGATCGCCTTATGGCTTATCGCATAACGCCCCCTAAGGATCGACGAGTCTTGGTGATTACTATTGACGATAAAGATATCCAATACCAGCAAAAGCAAGGGATGGCTTCTAATATGCGAGGCTCTTTATCAGATGTAGCCCTCAATCAATTGCTGCTTAAATTACAGTCTGGTGGCGCAAAAGCGATCGCCTCTGATGTAATTCACGATTTTCCTTTCGCTCCAGCATTAGCGAAAAATATAGCTCAAGCAGATAACTTTTTTGCGATCTGTCGTATTAAAATCGACCAGCAAAAATTAGTTAGTATTCCTGCGCCATCTTCTTTGCCTGTAGAGCAGGTTGGCTTTAGTAACTGGGCGATTGATGATGATGGAGCAATTCGTCGCCAAATTCTAGGCATGTCTCCCGATAATGTCTGTCAAAGCAGCGTATCCCTTAGTCTACGTTTGGCAGTGAAGTATTTAGATGATATTCCCATAAAATACGAACAACAGGGAATTTTACAGATTGGCACAGCCACATTTCCTAGACTTAAAGCTAGTAGTGGCGGTTATCATTTACCTGAAGCTCAAGGTTATCAAACTCTCTTGAATTATCGTCGCGCTTTGCCTCAAACTATTAGTTTGCGAGATGCTTTGAGTATTGAAGATCGATCTTTAGAGCAGCTGGTCAAAGATAAAATCGTTTTAATTGGAGTGGTAGGATACAATCAAGACTTACATTACACTCCCTATAGTCGCGGAAAACAGGCAAAGCGTTTGTCTGGGGTCATTATTCATGCCCAAATGACCAGTAATATTATTGGTACGGTGTTGGGAGAGCAAAAGCTCTTGCGGTGGTTTTGCGATCGCTTTGAATTTTTATGGATTGCTTGTTGCTGCGCCATTGGTAGCTTAATTGCCACATCCAGTAAAAACTCATTTTTCAAGATATTTTGCAGAATTACCGCTGCTTTAGCCATTATTTTTGGCTTTAGCTGGTTTTTGTTCCTCAATAGCTACTGGATGATTGCGATCGCGCCTTGTTTTGGTCTATTACTCTCAGCAGCGATCGCTGCTATCTACCTTAAATAATTTTTATTGCGATGATCTTACTTGCGGTTATTATAATCCTACTGTTATTTGGCAATTGGTTGATCAATGAAACTTTGATTTTTATTCCCGTACAGTTTTTTACTAGCCTTACCTCCTGGGGTTGGTGGCTATTAGCTTTTGCCAGCCTACTATTTTTGGGATGGTGCATGGGAGAAGATTGACAACCCCCACGCTAAAAAATAAGTTCTTAATTACTTAAATAGCCATAGGATTGGAAATACAAATATCCGAAATGGGTTGCTGAGTAAGACAATGCCAATGACAGGTAAATAGGTCAGGCTGTTGAGTTTTAAGAGTTATCAAAGCAGGGGCAGCAGGGAATGGCCACAGGCGATCGAATACAATTTCACCTTTGTACAAGCTAAACTGTAGTAAATAGGTAGCAGGAGTTGCGTTCAACGAGTCTAATAATCGCTCTGCTAAATCGTGAAGAGATTTACGCTGGCGACTGGGTATAATTATCGGCTGTTCATAAGAATTGGGCATTGCCCCTTCCCCAATAACCTCACCATAAATAGGCTTGTCTGTTAAAACAATCGGCAGCCAAAGATGACCAAGCCAAGAATCCCCTACGCTAGTTTTTAACCCCAAGTTCTTTTCAACCCATCGTCTTCTGGAGTTTACATCTTTGCAGGCAGAATAAATTCTCTTTTGGGGAAAATCAAAATATTCGGGTAGCTGAATTGTTAGAGGACAGTAAATTGTTTCTTCAGCTCTACTTTTTTTGATACTTCTTGAGTGCTTAGACCATAAGGTAGCAGCAGACACAATTTCTACAGTCGTTGATGGAGTTGAAGATTCTGCAATACTACGTTGCAGTGCTTCCACCATTTTTTGAGTTACTGGCGAGGCTGAAATTAATTTTCCTTTTTCGCTAACTTCTGCGTTGATGATAATTACAACTTTTTCCATTCCTCTTCCATAATCATGAGATTTTGTCATAGCTGTTATGAGTCGAACCTTATTTCTCCAGACATTAAACGCTTTATTAAAGTGAGTTTAGGTGTTTTAGTACCCAACCGTATTATTCTGTAGTTGTCGGGCATAATGAAATCGCTAGATCTACATATAGTCGAAAGTTTGATAGCTGTAGCAGACGTGACCAAAAGAGTTAACATCGAGGGATACTAGAACATAAGTACAAAATGTCGGTCAAAATTCTTGACTCAGTTGCAATGACTCTTGTTTGTTAGTGATTGTATTTGCGCAAGGTAATTTGGGTTTTAAGCAGTACCCATGATAATTGCTTCCTGACTAAATTTTCAATTTCGCTCAAAAAATAACTGAATAACTTAATAATGTAAACATAAGATAACAAATTAATCGCAATAATGATTACTTAGTTACTCTTGAGCCGAAAGCTTTGGTAATCAAAATTATGAGATTAAGGAAGCATAAATTTCTTGGTTGATTGCCAATAAGTAACTATATATAGTAATTAATTTATAATACTAGAGCATGGAATTACTTGAATATCAAGCTAAAGAATTATTTAGAATGGTCGGTATACCTATTTTACCTTCTCAAACTATCAAAGATTCAAGAAAAATTAAGCAACTTCAAATTCCTTATCCTGTGGTACTCAAGTCTCAAGTAAGGGCAGGCGGGAGGGGAAAAGTAGGAGGGGTTAAGTTCGTCGCCAATACAATAGACGCGATCGCCGCTGCTAGAACTATTTTCAATCTTTCAATTTTGGGGGAATATCCTGAAGTTATTTTAGCCGAAGCTCATTATAATGCAGAAAGAGAATTTTTCTTAGCGATTGTCTTGGACTATGAATTACAGTGTCCTGTATTGCTAGGTTCGGCATATGGAGGAATGAACGTTAATGCTTTATTAGCCAACTTACAACAGGTAGTTATAAATACAGAATTTTCTTTGTTTCATGCCCGTCGTTTAGCTGCCTGCATGGGATTATCAGGAAATTTGATTTGTTCGGTAAGTGAAATTATTGCCAAAATGTATTGTTTGTTTCAAGAAAAGGATTTAGATTTGATTGAAATTAATCCTCTAGGAGTAAACACTCAGGGTGAGTTGATGGCACTAGATGGAAAAATTACTATTAATAGCCATGCTCTATCGAGACAACCAATTATCAATACTCTTAATCTTTCTGAATATCAAAAAGAGCATCATCCCAATCCAGTCGGCTGGCATTGGTTAGACTGGAACAACAGAGCGGGAAAAATTGCTACAGTTTGTAATAGTTTTGATTTGGCATTACTTACTTGGGATCTTTTAAACCAAAATAGAATTAATCCTGCCTGTGGTGTTGTAATTGATGACAATTTTACTGACCAAGAACAAAGTCCTCAACTTTATTGCGATCGACTGCGGCAAATTTTAGCCGAGTTAACCTCAACCAAAAAATTAAAGGTAATACTAATCAATATTTGGGAAACCGAAACTGCCAGTAATGAAATTCTACAGACTGTAGTCGATTATGTTCAATCAACATCAGAGTTGGATCTATCTTCTTCTCCAGAAAAATCGAACCTGAGCATTAAATCTGCAAATCGCGATCGCCTGCAAAACTCTTTAGAAAAAGAATTATCTCCTTCACAACCAAAATTTGTAGTTAGACTTTTAGCGGAAAAAGATTTAACTCTTGATACAGGTGATGAAAGCATACATTTGTCTAGTAGTTTAGAAAATGCAGTGGCAAAGGCAATTTCTATCGTTAAATCTAATTAAAACGCCCTGTGGGACTTTTAAAAGCAGCCCCATCCAAAGTTGGGGCGGGCTTACTACAGTAGTCTAGACAGCTCGTCCAAGCTTATTTTAGCTTCCGAAGTTCACTTACCTTTTTGTTTACCTGTTAATTATTCTAATTTTATGGATTGGTCGTCTCCCAACAAGGTCATTATTCAAGGAATTACAGAGCCCGAAATTGCTTTTCATGCAGTGCAAATGAAAGCCTATGGTACTGATATTGTTGCAGGAGTAAATCCTGGTCAAGGAGGAAAAACAATAGAAGATATACCTGTATTTGACTTAGTAGAACAGGTTCTCACTATAGCAGACTCCATAGATACTAGTTTGATCTTTGCGCCGCCTTATCAGGTTTTAGATGCTGTTAAAGAAGCTATCTCGACAGGTATTAGACGAATCGTTATTTTTACTTCCAATGTCCCGCCTCTTGACTCTATCGAATTAATTAAGTGCGCTCAAGCTAGTAATACTTTGATTTTAGGCGCAGGCAGTGACGGAATTATAATTCCCGAACAAGTTTTGTTGGGTAAACTGCAACCAAAATTTTATCAGCGAGGAAAAGTTGGTTTGATCACAACCAGCAAATATTTATCCTATGAAGTGGCAGCAGAATTGAATCAGACTAATATTGGTCAATCTATAGTAGTTAGTTTGGGAAGCGATCGCATTAGTGGTTCTAGTTTACCTCAATGGCTTTCTATTCTGAACGAAGATCCTCACACTGAAGCAATTGTTTTTATTGGACAAAGAATTAAAAAAGCAGAAGCAATTGTCGCTTTTTGTAAAAATCAGGAGTGTGATAAACCGATCATTAGCTACATTGCAGGTTTAAAAACTCCCAAAGAAAAAGTGCTTAATGATGCAGTCAGTATTATTAGTAATCATTTATCGACCTCTATTCCCACAGTTAATCAGGAGCGACGTATAGTAAATCAGTTAAAAAAAGTTGGAGTAAAAATAGCTAAACGACCTAGTGAAATTTCTTCTATGTTATCTGAAATATTTCATAGTCAGACCAGCTAGAAATTAGTATGTTGGAGTAATTATCATTATTAATCTTTCTGTTATTCTACCAACCAATTATGTAGCGACTGTTGCCCTTCAGCAGAAACTTTAATATGTAAGCGATCGCCATAGCAATAATTACTACTAAAAAAGTAGCTATTATTAGGGTGAATAAATTGCCTTGAAAACCCAATTCTAAACTTCTAATAAATAGCGTTAAGGGTTTTAGAAGAAAGGGATGAATAAAATAAATAGCAAAGCTGGTTTCAGCAGTTTTTTTCATTGCTGTAATATCTGTATCTTCATAGTTATCGAGAAGAGACATTAGTAAAAAGCACAATAATATTTTCTGTAATAAGTTAATATCTGGTATGGTAATAGACCAAAAATCTTTACTAAAATTACCGTTAACGTTAAAAATTAGCACCTGAATTAATCCCAAAGCAATTGCCAGTACCACAATAGCAATTTTCACTCGATTACTCTTTAAAAAAGCATATATTTGTTTCTGATGAATTGAACTATAAATACCTAGTAAATATACTGGAATAAAATAAACTAGAGAATGAATAGGGTTCATGTTGTGCAGAGGGCGATGAACAATCATCGATATAGGAATTAAGCCTAAAATTGCATATAGTAAATTTTTCGATTTAATTAAAATATTTATAAGTGGTGAAATAACAAAAATCAGCATAATCATTGGAATATACCAATAAGCATAGACGGCTCTTCCTGTAGCTAAAAACCATAGAATTGCCTGCAAAGGTTTGTCTTTTAAACTATCTAATAAAAAGCCGCCTTTACTATCAACAAAAACTGCATATAAAATTGGTATTGCCGAACAGATCAAATAGGGAACTAGAACATATTTAACTTTTTTAATCATAAATTTTAGATAATTAAATCTAGGATAAAAAATATGATTGTATAAAAATCCCGATATAAACAAAAAAAACACACTGCCGTTTAAATTCAGAGCATAAAAAAATTGTTCAAAAAGTGTAGGATTTTTATATACGTTCCAATTAGCTATACCATAAGAATGGGCAGCGACAATAATAATAATGGCAATTCCTCGAAAATAATTAATTGAATTTAAGAACTTTTTTTGAGGAGGTGATGCAGCTATCATTATCTACTTTGGTGCTTTTAAACGAAAATTTAGTTCGTCAACTCTAGCAAAAAAAAGACAAATCATCGATTATTTCGATATAGAAATTTGCCCTATAGGCAAGTAAATCACGTAGCGGCAATAAACTTCTTATATTAACTATTCGTCCAAAAAGAATTATTGATCTAATTGACAACGCCCATTTTGAACAATAGTAATCATCCCCTGTAGTCTGTTTTCTAGATCTGCCAAAACTTTATCTGCATATTTATCAGCATCCATTTGAATTGCTTCAGATTGGGCGATCGCATTTTGCCGCAACTGTTCGCATTCCTGCTCCGTTTTTAGTCTAATTCTTGCTCCATCCAATTCTGCTTGGCGAATAATTGCTGACTCTTGAACAATTTGATGTGCTTTTTCTTCTGCTGATTTGACTATTAAACAAGCATAACCTTGTGCATCAGCAATAATTTCTTGTCTACGATTGACTATCTCAATTGCTGTAGCTAATTCTATGGGCAAATTTTCTTGTATGTGTAGAAGTTGATTCAAAAACAAGTCCTCATCTACGATAGCCAATTCTGTCAGAGGAATGCGAGAACTATTTAGAATTAATTCCTTTAAATTATCTAGTTCTACTTCAATATTAAAATTAGCATTAGAGTTGCTAGAAGGATTCGTAACAGCTTGAGACTCATCAAGCTGCAACTCAGTATCGTGAGAATAATTTTCTTTTAGCATTATTAAATTAGCCTATTTGAGTCTATTTGTAACTCAGATAAGTATCATTTGCCAACATTTATTGAGGAAAATTGAGTATGTAAATTCTCTAATATTCCTTTTATTTGAATCGATCAAAAAAACTATTTATTTTGGTATTTTTGATACATATCTCTAGCAATATTTGCCGAAACTAAATGATTAATTGACCCCCCAAATTGAGCGATTTCTTTAACAATACTGCTGCTCAAAAAACTATATTCTTTAGTTGTAGCCAAAAAAACAGTCTCAATTTCTTGATTCAAAGTTTTATTTGTATGTGCCATCTGTAGCTCTTTTTCAAAATCAGATAGTACTCTTAAACCTCTTAATAAAACACCTGCATGATGCAGTTTGGCATATTCAACAGTTAATCCTACAAAACTATCAACTTTTACATTTTGAATATGTTGGGTACATTCAGAGATTTGCTCTAATCTTTGATCGACAGAAAACAGAGGATTTTTACTAGGATTGGAAAGAACAGCAACAATTACCTTATCAAATAGTTTTGCGCCTCTTTCAATAATGTCTATATGTCCTAAAGTAATCGGATCGAAGCTGCCAGGATAAATAGCAATCATGTTTTGATAATTTAATTATTAATCTTATTAAACATTAATAGGTAGTTCCATGTGTTCGGGTTTGGACTTAAAAATTGTCCATAAGCTTTTGATAAAACTAGCTGCTGGTACAGCTAAAATCAATCCTAAAAATCCACCCAACTGCGCTCCAATCAATAAGGAAACCAATACTAAAACAGGGTTTAAACCAGTAAATTCGCCCAATAGACGAGGAGCAATTACACTTTCAACTATTTGTTCTACCACAAAAGCGATCGCTAAAACTCTCAATCCCAACCAAATACTTTTTAGTGCCATCAAAAAGCTGACTAAACTAATACTCAAACCCGCACCAAAAGGAAATAAAGCCATAATTCCCACTACTAAGCCAAACAGCAGAGCAAAAGGAACTTGAATAATAAAAAAGGTGATGGTGATGGTAACTCCCATTACAGAAGCGACAGTTAACTGCCCGCCGAAGTAATTATTGAAAGTTTGTTTTAGAGATGCGCGAATTTTGTCTGCTATCTCATCAGGGAAAAATTGAAATACATCCTCCCATAGTTCGCTACCATGAAGTAGCAGATAAAAAGTCAGAACAATAGTCAAAAGCAAGTCTACCAAGCTTCCCAACACAGAAAATACGCTACCAAGAATTTGTCCGCTCAACTGCTGCAATTGATAAGATATACGACCAAGAGCCTCGGCAACGATGCTACTAACGCTAACAGGAAAGTTCCGTTCATCTGCCCAAGTTTCAAATACTTTTGCCTGTTCACTACCCGATGCAACATAACTGGGCAAACGATCTAGTAGTCCATTGAACTGCTCGATCAAGATAGGAATTACCGTTACACCAATAATGCTTAAGAGTAAGATTCCTATTAATAATACAATTAAAATTGCGATCGCTCTCCTGATGCCTTTTTTTTCTAAAAAGCGAACGGGATAGTCCAGAATAAAAGACAGTAAGGTGGCAGTAGCAAAGATGGTGATCAAAGATTGAAAATATTCATAGACTATAATCTTCAACCAACCATTAAGCTCTAGTAGCGGTAAGACCAAACCTCTGGTAAGCCACTTCGGTAATTTGGAAATTGTGTCGAGCATAGAATGATTACTGATTACTGATTACTGATTACTGATTACTGGAGGGTTTATAGAACATAACTCGATAAACTGGTAAGTTTTGTTCTAACACATACAGTTCTCTTTCCGTAGCCACTGTTAAAGGATTATCGTCTAGCCAGGTTGCTTGATGTTGTTGGATTAGTTGAGGATGACTGGCGAAGCGATCGCGCATTTCAATAGCTACTTCTTCAATATCTGATTGCAAAAAGACTTTTCCGCCTTCAGCCAGATAGTCAACTAAAATTTTGACCAACTCATTTTGAACTACTCTGCGCTTGTTATGACGTTTTTTGAACCAAGGATCGGGAAATTGTACTGAAATAGTCTGGAGAGTATTGCTAGGCAAAGATTGTAGCAATACTTCTGCCGAACTATTCATGTTGCCAAAGAGATAGTGTAAATTGGTTAAGCCTAATTCGTCTTTAAGTTGATTAGCCGCTTCCACTAGAGGTTGGCGAATTTCAATACCCAAAAAGTTTGTTTTAGGATGTTGTTGCGCCATTTCTAGCAAGAATCTACCCCGCGCACAGCCAATATCTAGATGTATATTTTGATGAAGATTAGCAAAAACTTCTTGCCAATTTGGTGTTGCTATTGGCTGCTGAAACTTTCGTGCAAGGGGATTAACGTGCTGACGAATACGAATTGCCATATCTAGAGAATTACTACAAACGAACCGTTAGGAATTCTTTAATTCTATAGAAACGACAGTACCATTAAAGTCGTAGGTATTGCCCTGTAGTTGAATTGAAGAACCTATTTTAACTTTTTTACTTCCTGGTAAGACAAAACCAGTGCTTGTTGCTTCTGCTTTTCCCTCCAGAGTAATCAGCATATCTCGAATCATACCAATTTCAGGACGAGGATCTGGCAAAGCTTTTACCGTACCGTCTGGTTGAGGTACTGGCGTTGTTCTAGGTAGAAGTTGATTGTTGGTTATTTTGACTTTTCCTGCGGGTTGGTTGCGGATAACAATATCAGCCTGTTCGTTTTGTTTAAATTCTTCAAATAAACTATCTAAATTAGAAACACCTAATCCTCTAACTAGTATTTGCACTTCAATCGGTTTTTGTTTAGTTTGAGCGGCAATTTTATTAGTCAAAGGTGTGCCAGGGAAAAAGAAAATACCGATAATGACTAGCCCAATTATCCCAGCAGCAGCAACATCTAGGATACTCAACTTACCGAATAGTCTTCCTTTTGAATCAATAATTTTCACGATCGCCTGTGGGATATTAAAATACCCAAAATAATTTCGTTTACATTATACGCATGGCAGTTCTTATAGGGTTGCTTTTTGTTTCTGGGCAATTAATAACAGGGCGATCGCAATAATGCTCAACAAAATCCAAAGATCGGGTTCGGGTACGCCAGAAACTTCAAAAGGATTGTTGGGTTGAGCCAGTTGTTCTACTCCTGATTCTACTTCGCGATCGAAACGATCTGTTTTGGCTTCTGCTTGTTTAAGTAATTCTCTCTGGCGATCGTTTACCAGCACCATCATGGAGGAATAAGGGGTAACAAGATTATTATCCTTAGCTATGCGATGCACATTGTCTAACTCTGGTAAAGATAGGTTATTTTTGCTTTTTTTGCTCAAATAAGAGACTAATTGGCGAGCAGCCAGGGGTTCAATTCCTGTTTTCACCGTTTCTTGGGTATCAGATGTTGACACAGCCCAACTGTAACCATCTACTACCGCAACACCATTAGCTTCCTCCGTAGCCAAACGTTTCATTACAGTAGGCAAATCATTTGCTACTCCACCAGCAGTATTTTGGATTGTTTGTAAAATAGCATCGTTATAGGCTCTAGGTAGTTTATTTCCTAAATGAATCATCCACAACGGCGCATTGATTGCGGGTAAGTCTTGGTTATCTTGAGACAATTCATAACTACCTTCGTCGGTGAGTATTAATATTCCATCATAGTTTTTGTTGCTACTCAAGGTTTGGAATTGCTGCAACATTTCCCGATTTGAAATTGAACCATAAAATCCTAGGCTACCTAAATTCAAGTCAGTAAGATTATTCAAATATCTGGCGCGAGAACTTTCTGCGTCGGTTACGAATAAATCAATATCGTTGCTGCTTAAATTTTGTCTGTACCATTCTAGGGTTGTTTTAACTTCCTCCTGATGATTTTGCATACTATAGGAAGTATCTAAAATTGCAGCATAGGTTTTGTTTTTTGGTAAAGAATAGTTTTCTTCACTCAGGGGTTTAATTGCTATCTGATAACCATTAAGTAAATTAATTGCAGAATTTGTTGGCTGGGCTTTTTCTTCTGTCGCCCACATATCTTCTAGCCAAACGTCACCAAAAAACCTTTTTCTTGCACCGTTACGAATTCGTTTAGTGCCTCTTGTCCAAAATATATTTCTTTTCTCGGCTAACTTGGGCAAAGCCCAGCCATTTTCTTGCCTCATGACTTTGTAAGTCAGCCAAAGGTGCATTCTGGGTTGGGATTCACCCCGACGAATTTGTCTAGCAGTCATACGGGGAGGTACGGGAAAAGCGCGTAAGCGATATTGTCCGCTACCGACTTGTTCGAGTAATGCAGGATCGACTGGGCGAGTACGTCTTACTTGAGAATTGTATACTTCTTGGGCTGCACCTCTAGGAGATACTTGGAAAGGAAAGCGTTCTGCTTTGTTTTCGGTTTCACCCAACCATAAGCCTGTAATTGCTGCACTTTCTGGTAAGGAGAAATAGTAAAGTATTTCTTCGACATCGGTAGTTTGATTTTTGTAAACTTCATGAATTTCTACATCCGCCCAATCTCCATGAGATTCTACAGTAACTTCTTGCTTTTCTAACCAAACTTTCTTTTGATTGATATTAAGTAAACCTGCTTTTGCTTGGTCCACAATAGCGGTAGATTGTAGAGCATGACGTACTGATTTTCGTTCGGCTTTTTGTAGGGGTGTATCGAAGAAATCTGCATAAAGTCGAGCAGATTTTTTTACATCATCGCGAGAACCTTGATAAATAAAAGGTGAAAGTAATTGATTGTATCTATGCTGAAGAAATAAAGAAACTGACTCTGGTAAATCTAAATCATCATATATTGCAAAAATATGATTGTTGTCTTCGTTGGTAGTCAGATAACGATAGCGATTTAAATTAGCATTGATCAAACCTTTTTTAATACTCGAAGAAGATGCCAGTAATGCTTGTCTATCTTGGGGTGTTTTGTTTAATAAATCAAATGCTTTAACTTGTGGCTGCTGATTGAATATAAATAACAAAATCAACCAAATACTAATAATACCAATTGCACCACCAGTCGCTATTTTTTTGCCGTATTGTTGAGCAGAAGCTAATAGAACTCTTCTGCCAGAATTAATATATAAACCTGCGATCGCTGATGGCATACCAATAAAAACGGTGGTACTAAAGCCAAACAGAACGAGAAAGAGCAACCAAGTGATTGAATGATAATACCAACTGCCATAGCGGGTTAAGTCTTGCCAAAAAGCTTTTACCCATTGAAATGAGAAAAAGCTAACAATAAAATCACCTAGCCAAGCGATCGCAATAATAGCAACAGGAATAGCATAAAATAATAGTACTATGCCTAAATAAAGACCTATTAATAACATCAATGAATGGGCAATCATTTGCAGCCAGCTATATACTTTGTGTTCTTGCCTATAACCTTTAATAATCTCGATCGCAAAAGCTAAGACAGTTACAAACAAAGTACCTAAAACTAAAGCACTAGCACTAGTTAATTCTCTGATTAAAAATAAACGCACCAAACACCACGTAACCAGAGGTGCTTCTACGCCATAAAAGAAGCGTATCAGTTGTGCTGGCTGTTTTCTAAGATATTTATAACTAATATAAATAGAAGCGACAGGAATAATAATTAAAGTTAAAAACGTAATACTGAAATCTAGGGGAACATCACCATCAAACGTTGCCTCTATTAATGGAATACCAACAAAGGGTAATATGCCACAATAAAATACGGCAATAAAAATGAGATTCCACCCCCAAAAGGTTACTCTGGCTAAAACTTTTAGCAGCTTTTTAATTAGTTTCATTTTATTGATTGATAAATAATATTTAAGCTAAATTGTTAATTTTATGATTCAAACTTTGATTAATAGTTTGATATATAGAATTAGTGAAATCTTTTATATTTCTACTATCAGGCTGTTCGTTACCATCAAACAAAATTGAAACCAATACCCAAGTCTTATTACGATGAGCCACATAATCAACAATTCGTTCAATAAAATCATCGGTAGTAGAGCGATTAGATTGAAACCAATAAGTAGCAGATAGTTCTCCATCCTGTAAAGATAACCATCGAGCATTAATAGAATCATCGATCAATTTAGATTCCATATTATCGATTTTAAAACCATTGCCTAAAAAACATAATTCTGGTGGGTGATGAGTTTGCCAGTTACTACTAGCCACCAATAACATCGAGCCAGACAGATTATTAGATTGAAAGCGGACTTTTTCTACCAGAGGATTGGCAGGATTATCAAAAAAGTTTTTCTCTGCCTTACTTAAGTCCAACTTTTCAGCAATAATTTGTGGAGGTAAATTGATTGAATTTAAGGTAGCTGCGTTAATTATATTAGGATTAATTTGTCCGATAATTCCTAATACAATAACGGTGCTTAGTAACCATTTAAAATTAAAAGGCTTTAGAGATGGTGAATCTTTAATCGCTGGCGGTACTATTTCATAGCGGGGAATTTTTTGTAACAGCAACCAAGTTATAAAAATAGCTCCCAAAAAACCTAATATACCTAAAGGTAAATGTAAGACTTCAGCAATTTGTCTCTGTTGCAAAACCTCGATCGCAATAACTAAAATCAGCACTCGCAAAATATTAGCTACGATTAAAAAACTTAAATTTGCGATCGCAACTAATAGCCAGCGAAATCCTAACTGACGTTTTTCAATATAAGTAATGCCTAATAAAAACACGGTACCTGTCCACAGGCTTTTCATTCCACTACAGGGCAAATCTACCTGGGCAATGCCATTTTCCATCACAATGATGTCATGGGAAGAAATAGCACCAAGATGAAAATCTGACAGAGTTTGAGCTACAGCATGAGCTGTGATAACCCTAACAGGAAATCCCAATCCACTATTAAAAGCAGTTAAAAAAGGAATAACAAAGGCGGTTATTGTAGCGATGGTTAACCCCTTACGCCAAATACTATTATCAATAAATAAACCCAGTAGACCATAGCTTCCTAATATAAAACAAAGCAGTGTCAACTGAGGAATATTAAAACTCCATTTTAAAATAATTGCTCCTATTTCTCCACCTAAAATAAATAAAATAGGCAGTATATTTAATCTGAGACTAGATAACTGTAGTTTATTAAAACTGTTTTTTACTAATAAAAAAAATACAGCAATCGCCGTACCCCCTAAAACAATTAAATTTAATCTAGAAACACTTTTAAAAGATTCTAGCCACCATTGAAACGTCCACAAATTTCCTAATATCCAAGCGGTAATCAATAAAATTACTGCCCAATAATTATGCTGCTTAAAAGTAAAATTATGAACCATAGTCACTTAAACTAGTAGATAAATAAAGGGTTATATAGCCGTACAAAATTAGGTTAAGACAAGTTTAGTTGCTTGTAGGTAAAGGATACCGCTTCGCATATAAGTAATGAGTAATAAGTAATAAGTGTCTTAATTCAAGTCCGTATTATGATGATTTTAATTTCAAATAACCCTGTAGCTATATTGTAATATTTTTAAAAAAAAGTGGTTTTTTATCAATGCCAGTTAAGTACAAATAAATCAATTAATAAAAAAGAGCGATCGCAAAATCGCTCTAAAACAAATTAAGAATTTATAATCGATTAAACTAAATCTAAATCCGTTACTCCACCCAAACTACTAGAAGAAACCAACTTGGCATATTTAGCCAATACACCTCTAGTATATTTTGGTTTTTTGGGCGACCATTGGTTGCGACGTTTAGATAACTCTGCATCATCTACATTAAGCTGTAACAACCTCTGGCGGGCATCAATAGTAATGCTATCACCTTCATTAACCAAGCCAATAGTGCCCCCTACGGCAGCTTCAGGTGCAACGTGACCCACAACCATGCCATAAGTACCGCCAGAGAAACGACCATCGGTAATTAAGCCAACAGAATCGCCCAAACCCGCACCAATAATAGCCGAAGTGGGAGCAAGCATTTCGCGCATTCCTGGCCCACCTTTAGGCCCTTCATAACGAACTACAATAATATCCCCTGCTTTAATTTTGCTGTCTAAGATTGCATCCAAACATTCTTCTTCAGACTCAAATACTCTAGCTGGGCCAGTTATGACAGGGTTTTTAACTCCGCTTATTTTTGCCACCGATCCTTCACTAGCCAGGTTTCCCTTAAGAATTGCTAGGTGTCCTTCTTTGTATACAGGATCATCCCATTGACGAATTACATCTTGGTCTGTAGGGGGAGTTTCTGGAATATCTGCCAAGGTTTCAGCAATGGTTTTACCAGTGACAGTTAAAGCATCGCCGTGTAGCAAGCCATTAACTAAAAGAATCTTCATCACCTGGGGAATACCCCCAGCGTTGTGTAGATCTACAGTGACATATTTTCCTGATGGCTTGAGATTGCAAATTACAGGAACTCTTTGACGAATAGTTTCAAAATCGTCAATAGTCAAATCTACTCCCATAGTATTGGCGATCGCCAATAAATGCAATACGGAGTTAGTCGATCCCCCCACTGCCATAATTACTGTAATGGCATTTTCAAAAGCTTTGCGGGTTAAGATCTGACTGGGCAATATTTGCTTTTTAATCGCTTCAACCAAAGCAAACGCTGACTTTTCTGTACTCTCTGCTTTTTCTTCATCTTCTGCTGCCATAGTTGAAGAATAGG
>CAKZYI010000700.1 GCA_937884735.1 uncultured Pleurocapsa sp. | reverse complement strand
CAGTTGCTGCTACTGTAAATCGACTAGATTTTTCTAGTATGGATAAATCTGATCCTTTGTTTCCCAAAAATTTGGCTTTAAATGAAACTCAAGAAAAAAGCATTATCAAGATTAATCAGGAAATAAGCCAAGAAATTCAGAGAATTCTCCCCCCAGAACAACTGCAACAGTTTACATCAAGACTTGCTAATGGTTTATCTTTGCATTTTGCCTTAAGTAATCTTTCTCTTGCTGACAAACAAAAAAATAAGCTGTGGGTAATTCTTGATTCGGCTCAGAGTCAAATTGAACAGGTACTCACTCCTGAGCAGCTAGAGTATATTAGGCAGCAATAAGCTGGCAAAAGTAAACAAATTTTATTCTAATTTCTAGAAATTAAATCGGTCAAAGTCTGAATTACGCGATCGCCTTCTAATGGCACAACATCTTTACCATGCATCATTTCTTGTAGCATGACAAAGTAAACCATCGTCCCCATCATCACCCTAACTGTGGCTTCTGGATCTTCTAACTTCAATGTAGGATGAGATTTTAAATATTTGGTCAGGATTTCGATGGTAGGTTTAGCCACATTAGCAACATAAGCTTTGGCTAATTCTGGAAAACGTCCTGACTCCCCAATAATAATCCGCATAAAATCTCGAAAAGAGCGATCGCTTTGAGCATTGTCTAGCATTTTGCTCATTATTGCTGACAAAACTATTTTGGGATCTTGTTCTAGAGACTGGGGTTGTTCTAAACCCATTACTGTCTGAAATTTGTCTTTAACCAAATCTTGAATCAAGGCATTAAATAGCTTTTCTTTATCCCCAAAATGGCTATATACCGTCGCTTTAGAAACCCCTGCTGATTTGGCAACCTTATCCATGCTGGTGGCAGCATAGCCGTTTTTGAGAAACTCTTTCATTGCTCCTTTTAAAATAGCTGCGGTTTTGGTTTCTGATTTTGTTCGTTCGGGAATCTTGTCCATCTTGGTCATATTTACTAAGGATAAAAAGTGTTGCTAAACTAATCAGTTTAGTTTAACATGGCATTAACTGAACTAAACAGTTTAGTAGAATAACAAAAAGTCTTAATAACTATGGAATATACAGCAGATAGCAAAGCTAAATCGGGAAAACCCCTAGTAAAAAAAATACCCGCACTAATTATTGGTTTAGCCTTGTTGATTGGTGGTGTAACTGTTTATCGCTTGACTCAAGAAGATACAGTCGAGTCAGAAGTTCCAGTTCAAACAATGCCTGAAATTAAAACCGTAACAGCATTAGGCAGATTAGAACCAAGTGGAGAAATAATAGAAATATCAGTTTCTTCCGCTGCCGAGGGAAATCGTATTGACGAACTGTTAGTAAATGAAGGTGATGAAATTAAAAAGGGTCAGGTACTAGCAGTTTTGGATAGTCGCGATCGCTTGGAGGCAGCTTTAAATCAATCCCAAGAACAGGTAAGGGTAGCCGAGGCAAACCTAGATTTAGTTAAAGCGGGGGCAAAAACAGGAGAAATCAGGGCGCAAGAGGCAGCGATCGCTCGTATCGAAGCCGAACGAGAGAATGATATCATGGCGCAAAACGCTACAGTGTCTAGAATCAAAGCCGAAGTAAATAACGCCCAGGTAGAATATCAACGTTACCAACAGCTATACAAAGATGGAGCAATTTCCGCCTCCGAAAGAGACAGCAAATATTTAACCCTAGCTACGGCAAAAGAACAGCTAGCCGAAGCCCAAGCTAATCTCAATCGCATCAAAAGCTCACAAGAAAAGCAAATTGCCGACGCCAAAGCCACCTTAAATAAGCTCGCTGAAGTTCGCCCTGT
>CAKZYI010000699.1 GCA_937884735.1 uncultured Pleurocapsa sp. | reverse complement strand
TCTTGACCATCTAAAACCACATAATCTTCTTCTAAATCAAACATAATTAATTAATAATAAAAAAGCGTTATCTATTAGAGATATTTGTGGAGATTCGTTAGTGCAATTAAAGCTATTTAGCTTTTCACAAATAGCATCTAACTTTGCTTCAATCTCTAATAACTTTTGACTATTAACCGTCTCTATTTGACTGATTAAGGTATCAAGTTTTTGATTAACTTGACTTAAATCAACCGTAGCCGTAATAGGAATATTATTTAAAGCAGAAGCAATATCAGCGAGTAATAAATCCGTCTCAATTCCTTGATAATTACAAACTTTAATTACTACATCATTAAAGTATTTAAGAGGATCGTAAATTAAATTAAATTCAAGATTGGCTACTTGTTTTAACTCGATTAAATTAACGCTATTTATTGATACAAAATGCTGAGAAGGTGATAAATCAAACTCATCAAGTTCATATTGTTGAACAATAAAACCGCCAGCCACCCAATGAGATTTGGCATTACTTGCTATCACCTCAACAGCAACAAAATTACTGTTGAGACTAACATCAAGGTCAAGCTTGGGTATTTGAGTTTCATCAGCCAATTTTGACCTTGATAAATCGACAATCAATTCCCAATCATTACTACTAGTTGGATTGATTTGTCCGTTAACAACCACATCTAATCAATTGGTCTAACTGTTGTTCTGTAACTTCGATATAGTTATCCATATCGCGAGTACCGATATAGGTTTCTACATATTCAAGTACGTCTTCATGACAGATATCATCTTCCACCAAAGCAGCAAAGAAGTTTTTCTGTTCAACATGAAAAGCTAACAATTGATTCATCGCCTCGCGATCTTCCATCACATCAACAGGAGGAATATAGATATTAGCTACCTTACGCTGTAAGAGTACGCTCATTAACTCACTGTGATAGTTGGAACAGTAGTTCCAGTTTCCAACGCTTTATCAGCACTATCAGTCTTGAAGACTTCTGCTTCGTAAGACACGCTTGAGGGAACATTATCCTCGTTAGTAGGAGATTTAATATCGTTCAAGCAGAAACGATATACATCCAATTCATCCACATCCTTAAGCACAGTCTTAGCCGAACCATCCCCAGCATCAGTAACGCTGGTAGTTCTACCAAAAGGAAAGCTAAATGTTCGTTTGGGTGTGTACTTATAGGTTTCTTTAGTAATGCCAGAAACTTTATTTTCCTGTACCGCAGCACCACTACGAGAGAAGGAAGCTTTAAGCAAAGCGGGGTAATAATTACTATTACTGCGCTCTCCACCTACAATACGGTTAATTCCTAATTTAGCTTCACTGAGATCTTGCACCATTTTCGATAAGGGTTGCAAAAAGAGCAAAAGAATGAAAAAAAGGGCGTAGTTCATTCAAATCAGAAGACGGTCATGGAAACCATTCTTCAGCACGCCCAAGGGCTAGTTTATAGTCTTCTGGGTCTAATGCCTAGCTCATACCAAAAAGCAAGTCTCAAAGCGTTATTCGGATTATTTTTAGAACAACAAGGTCATGCACTACCAGAGCATACTCCGATCAAATCAGCTAGTTCGTTGAGCCGATTTCTAAATCACGCAGCGCGCACGCGCAGATCGTCGTCTACAACGACTGGAGGGCATTCGCCCTCGCATTGGTCAACACGCCAAGTAATTCGAGCGACACGTCATGCTGTCTTACAACAATTGTTAGCCCATCCCCCTCATCATAATGTTCCCGTGAGGATCTTGATAGACTTGACGACGTTACCAAAGACGGGAAAATTTCTACATTTGAGTACCCCCAACAGAAATTTCAACCACAGTGACAGATGGGTCAGAATTCTCAACGGAAAACGAGAATTACATTTGGTCGTTCTCTATGTGATAGTCGGTAACTGGCAAGTGCCTTGGAGTTTTCGTGTTTGGAGAGGCAAAGGTCAGCACAGTCCCGCTCAATTGGCATGTAAACTGTTGAGGACTGTACCAAAGTCTCTAGTGAAAAACCGAACTATCATTGTCCAAGCTGACACCG
>CAKZYI010000698.1 GCA_937884735.1 uncultured Pleurocapsa sp. | reverse complement strand
GAAGGGATGGGAATAGTATAAGGATGAAGGATAAGGAATGAGGAATAAGGATAGAACTTATCTACATTACCGATCAATTCTTTAAAAGCTAATTATATTTGTCGCTCCTCAATGTTTTATTTAAGGCATTGGGGATTTTTTCATAGACTATATTGCCGATCTAGTAAACTAGGCAGAGGGAAAGGTAACAAAATAAACAGTTTGAGACTAAATAATATGGTGACAACTACAGGAATTAGCGATCGCTATCGGATTAAAACCAAACAGCTTGATATGCCTCCTCGCCTTTTATTAGGTCCTGGTCCTGCTAATGTTAATCCTAGAGTACTCTCAGCGATGAGTATTGACCCTGTAGGACATCTAGATCCCTCTTATTTAGCCTTGATGGATGAGATTCGAGATTTATTGCGTTATGCTTGGCAAACAGAAAATGAGCTAACTATTTCTGTTAGCGGTACAGGTACGGCAGCTATGGAGGCGACTCTAGCTAATTCTGTCGAACCAGGGGATGTCGTACTAGTTGGAGTGAAAGGTTATTTTGGTAATCGTCTGGTAGACATGGCAGGGCGTTATGGTGGAGATGTTCGCACTATGACTAAACCCTGGGGACAGGTATTTAGTCTCGAAGAAATTAAAACCAATTTAGAAACCCATAGGCCAGCTATTCTTGCTTTGGTTCATGCAGAAACTTCTACAGGGGCGCGTCAACCCTTAGAAGGAGTAGCCGATTTATGCCACAACCATGGATGCTTGTTGATTGTCGATACGGTGACTAGCTTGGGCGGAGTTCCGCTACATATTGATGAGTGGGGTATTGACCTAGCCTATAGCTGTAGTCAGAAGGGTTTGGGCTGTCCCCCAGGAGCGAGTCCTTTTACCATGAGTAGTCGCGCTGTAGAGAAATTGAACAAACGTCCTAATCCTGTACCAAATTGGTATCTAGACATGACTCTATTAGCCAAATATTGGGGAGAGCAACGGGTATACCATCACACTGCACCAATAAACTCCAATTACGCCCTAAGAGAGTCTTTACGCATTGTTGCTGAAGAAGGTTTAGAACAACGCTGGAAACGCCACCAACAGAATGCTCAAATGCTTTGGTCTGGTCTAGAAGAATTGGGTTTATCTTGTCATGTAGAAAAAGAACATCGTTTGCCCACCTTGCCCACCGTCAAAATTCCTGATGGAGTCGATGGAAAAGCGATCGCCAAAAAGCTGCTAAATGAATACAATATTGAAATTGCTGGTGGTTTGGGAGAATTAGGGGGCAAGGTTTGGCGTATTGGTTTAATGGGGTACAACAGTCGTCCCGAAAATGTTCTCTTATTGCTAAATGCTTTAGAAAAAGTATTAAAAGTAGATTAATAAAAACAAATTTAGCTTTTATAAATCATCCGAAAGATAGAGTAAACATAATATAGGGGAGTATGACGATAAGCTAATAAATTAGAGAAAAATTTTTTAGCCGAGAATATGACCGATAACTTTTATATATTGACGCTTGATTGGCTTAGTGATTCGCCTTTGTTAGCTACTGCGACCGAAGCAGCAACAGAATCAGATGCAGAGGAAGGAACTTTAGTCCTGGCTGGAGTTTTGCTTAGTTTAGTCATAATTTACTTTGCTAGCAAACTGGGAGGAGAACTTTGTTCTCGGATTAATCTGCCACCAGTATTGGGAGAATTAGTTGGTGGAGTACTAATTGGTATTTCTGCTTTTCGTCTGCTGGTCTTTCCTGAAACTAGCGCAGCAGAAGACTCCCTCATCATTAATATGCTTCAGAGTACCGCAGGATTGCCCCCAGAAGCAGCCACATCGGTGTTTGCCGCTCAAAGTGAAGTAATTACTCTTCTATCAGAATTAGGGGTAATTATTCTCCTTTTTGAGATTGGTTTAGAATCCGATCTCAAAGAATTGATCAGAGTTGGGCCAATTGCTGCGATAGTTGAAGTTGTGGGTGTAGTTGCGCATTTTGTTGCTGGCACATTGGGTTTAGTTTATATCTTTGGTACTCCTGTAGTGCCAGCGATATTTGCAGGAGCGGCTCTAACCGCTACTAGTATTGGCATCACAGCAAAAGTATTAGCAGAATTAGGGCAGTTTAGCTCTAAAGAAGGACAAATTATCATAGGTGCAGCGGTACTAGATGATATTTTGGGTATTGTAGTTTTGGCTGTAGTAGCTAGTCTGGTCAAAACAGGAGAAATTCAAATCACTAATATTGTTTATCTAATAATTA
>CAKZYI010000697.1 GCA_937884735.1 uncultured Pleurocapsa sp. | reverse complement strand
GAGCGATCCTCAAAAAATCTTTTCTCGAAAACACTGCTCCATTCATTGTAAAGAAGGACGATGGTGGTTTTCAGTTCGCGGTAGTGCTAATGGAACTTTTTTACGGCGTAATAATGGACAGTCTGAAATTGATATTCGTAACGAAGAACTAGTACCCCTCAAAAGCGAAGACGAAATTTTGATTTTGGGAGAATTAGATCTGGCAGAAAAACCGATTTTTTGGCGATTGAAATTTATTGATTCAGAAGAAACAAATCATGTGGTTCAATTCCAAATAAATAGTACCGTCGAATACAGTTTGAGTCAGCAAAAGCTGTTTCGTGTCACATCACGCGATCGCCAAGAAATTTCTCTACAGGGTAAAGAACTGATCTTTATTGACTATATGAGCCGTAAAAACGAGGAAAACAACCACCAGCCCGTAATTTGCCAGTATAAAGAGTTAATTCAAGCAATTTGGCAACAAGATGCTTTTGGTGTAGACAAACTAGATATTCATCACTTAGCCTGGCGCATCAGACATAAAATTGAACCCGATTCGGGGGAGTCTCAGTTTCTAAAGACAGTCCGAGGTAGAGGTTATCGATTAGAGATTCAAACTTTAAATTGAGCTTAAAACCGTAATATTACTGAATTTTATCCTGTATTGTTTAATGTAGTTATTTTGATATATTCAACCTCAACTTAATTTATGAGAATGAAGCTAAAGTTTTTATTTGCTTTTTTATCAACCACCTTATTTATCTTTCCCAGTATTGTTACTAAGGCTAAAGCGCAATCGAATGGTTCCCCAGGAGATATTCAGTTTGCCTGCGGTCAAAGTTACGATCGCAACGACCAACAATATATATTTACTACTTTTGCCTGGAATAGCCAAAACAAAAAACCCATAATTACCTGGAGTAATGAAACCTTCAGCGATGCTGGTTTTGACCCTCAAAAGCGATGCGAAGCAGTTTCTCCCAGATTTCAAGAAGCTCATGCCAATCGTACCCTAAAGTTTTTGACCCACGGCACAATGAACGGACAGTCGGTAATTTGCACTTCTAGTACTTTAGGCGGTGAGTGTCAAACTTTACTGTTGACTCTTTTACCAGACGACGATCCTCTACAAAGTTTAGAACAACTAAGCGATGTCTTTTTGGGCTACGCCAGCTCCCCTTTACAACAAAGTTCTGAAGATCCCGTTCAAGAAGTAGGCGATCGCATTTACGTAGAAGTAGATGTAGAAGAATTTCTTAGCCGCTAGATCTCAGATATTTCCCATTACTCTATCCACAACCTATTAAAACCACAGGAAAGCTATGACTGAATTTAATATCATTCAACTTACAGATAACAACGTTGAAGATGACCGTCAAGCCATATCTGGCAATAATGTAGCCTGGGAAACCAACGATGGCAATGATACAGAAATAATTTTATACAACGCTGAAAACAACCAGATTTTTCAAGCAACTGATAACGAGCAATTTGATAACTACCCTAGTATTTCAAGCAGTGGTGTAACATGGTTTAGAAGTTCGGGCGACCCCACCCAAGATGCCAATAGAGGAAATCCTGGAGAAATAGTTTTTTTTGATGGCAGTACCGAAACTGTAATTAGCAGTACAAGCGCATCCACATTTCCCATTACCTCAGGAGAAAATATTGTCTGGAGCGATTTAATCAATTTGGGAGGAACGTTCTTCTACGATGGTAGTAGCGTCACTCAGCTTGCAGATGCCAGCTTTGTTATTCCTCTTCCCAATAGTATCGCGGGAAATAGGACAGCTTGGACAGCTTTCGGCGGCGCAGACAACGGTCAAATCTTCTACTACGACGGCAGCAATACGGTTAAGCTTACTGATAACAATCTAGTTAATATAGGTCCTCTAGTCTCAGACAATGGCAATGTTGTTTGGACTGGTTCGGTTGACGGCGAAACTAGTACCCAGGAGATATTTTTATTTGATGGCACCAACACTATTCAACTAACAGACAACAATTTTACAGATTATGCCACTGGCATTTCAGGAAATAATGTAGTTTGGGCAGGGAGCGATGGTAATGACCAAGAAATATTTCTCTATGATGGCGTTAGCATCACCCAGCTTACCGACAATAATACAGACGATAGCGATCCTTTCATTTCAGGAAATAATGTAGTCTGGGAAGGGAATGACGGTAATGATGGAGAAATCTATTTTTATGATGGCAACACTGTCAGTCAAGTTACCGATAACAATATAGAAGATCTAAACCCAGGAATTTCAGGAAACAATATTGCTTGGGAAGCCTTTGACGGCAACGATACGGAAATATTTTTTGCTACTGCTATTGAAACTAATAGCGGTGGTAATAATCCAAGCAGCCAAAATAATGGCACTGCTGTATATAGATTTTTCAACAACGATACAGGAGTCCATTTCTACACTGCCAACGAAGCAGAAAGAGATGCCGTACAAGATTTTCCTAATTTCAGTTTTGAAGGTGTATCTTATCAGGGTGCAGATCCCCTAACGGGAAACCCCGAGCCTGTTTATCGTTTTCTTAATCAAGATACAGGAGTTCATCTTTACACTACCTCTGAAACAGAAAGGGATGCAGTCGAAGATTTAAGCAACTATGTTTTTGAAGGGGAAGCTTTCTTTGCTTATGAGACTCAGGTAGAAGATTCTATTCCTATTTATCGCTTCTTTAATTCCACTACAGGGGCGCATTTTTATACTCCCAATGCTGCCGAAAGAGACAATGTAGAAGACAATTTACCTAATTTTCAATCCGAAGGTATTGCTTACTATGCTTTCCCTTCAGACTTTTAAATCTAAAATTCTTTAGTCCCATTCATCTACTTATTGAGTGGGACCACCACAGTACGCGCTTTGAATTTATTTTTAATTGAGGGTATTTAAAACTATGACTGTTGGTAACTTTACAGAAGTATTGGGTACAGATGGTTTTGATAGTCTCAGGGGAGAAGATTTATCGGTTATTTACGCTCTTGATGACCGAGATCATCTAAACACCAGCTTTAGCTCTCCTGGTGAAAATCCCACCAATATCTTGGTCGGTGGTTCGGGGGATAATAATTATATTGTTTGGAACAACGCTACAGCATTCATTATAGAAAATAGTAATTCAACCAACATTCTCTGGACAACTATAGGTAATAGTGAAGGAATTTCTTTGGAGGACAGCAATTCTTTTGTAGCCGAAATTGATAATCGCCATCTCTATTTGGGAAACACACAATCCAATCAATATGCAGTTGTGGTGGATTGGCAATTGCCAGAAAACCAGATTGAAACCTTTTCCTTATCTGAAGGAGATTTAACCTACACCGAATTTGCAGACAGTTTTCGTTCGTCAAGTAACTATCGCGGTAACTTAACCTGGGCGGAACTATCTGAGTCAGGGGAAATAGATCTAGCTCGGTTGGGCTTATCTCCCGAAGCGATCGATAATGATTTTAATACAATTAGTGCCAGATCCTTAGAGCTGTCTTCTGGTGAAAGCAATGAAAATCCATCTGAAGAAGACACGATTGCAACAGATCCTCCAACAGATGACAACTTATCTGATAGTCCTATTTCTGTTGAGGAATATAACATCACTCAGCTAACAGATAACGATGTTGATGATAGTAATCTTAGGGTTTCTGAGGGCAATATTGTCTGGAGTGCTAATGATGGCAATGATGATGAAATATTTTTTTACGATGGCAACTCCGTTAGCCAGCTGACAGATAATGAAGTTTTTGAAACAGATCCCCAAATTTCAGGCAACAATATAATTTGGTGGCAAACGCCAACTGATAGCAGTGACAATCCCCTCGGTGGCGGCGAAATAATTTTCTATGATGGTACTACAACCACCTCTATTGCAAGACTCAGAAATGCAGTCTTTCATGTCATCTCATGAAATAAAGTAGAATGGGGAGATG
>CAKZYI010000696.1 GCA_937884735.1 uncultured Pleurocapsa sp. | reverse complement strand
GGTTTCGATCTTTCAGAAAATACTACTGATATTGTTGAAAGAGTTGAAGTTCTTCCTGGCGGAGGTTCTACCCTCTACGGTTCCGATGCAATTGGAGGGACAATCAATATCATTACTCGTCGTCCCACAGAAGATTTTGCCACTCAAGCTGAATTAAGATTTGGTAGCCAAGATTTCAACGAACAAAGCATTCAAAAAAGCGGTACGCTAGATGATGGCTCTTTGTTGCTAGGGTATTTACTGACCAAGTTCTAACAGATTTGGCTTTGAACGCAAAATTAGGCTAAGCAGATTATTTCTTAGTTTCAGCTAGTGTCTATCTAGATTTCCTCAATACCCGTTTAGATAACCGTACGGGAGACATCAGCAGCCAGCAACAGTTTGATAATAATCAACGTTCCTTGGGTTTTCAGGCACAGCATAACTGGCAAATTGCTCAGAATCACAATCTTATCTATGGTTTTGACTACCGCAATGTCAGTGCCGAAAATATTACTCGCGATCTTGCAGATGGCACAGAAACCGAGAGTTTTGATGATAGTATCGGACAGGGAGCGATATTTGCAAAATACCTTGTGGATGTTATTCCCGATGTACGATTAAATTTTGGATTGCGCCAAGATGTTAATAGTTTAATCAATGGTTCTGTTACTTCTCCAGCAGTAGGTGCGCGTTGGAATCTGGCAGAAACTACTTTCCTTAGAGGTAACTATATTCGTAAATTCCGAGTTCCGACTCTATTTTACTTATTTAGTAATTCTCCCTTTGCCCAAGGAAATCCCGACTTAGAACCAGAAAGGGGTGATAGTTTCGATATCGGTATCGACCAACAGTTAGGAGATATCGGTTTGATACGCTTCACTTTCTTCAGCAATACCATATCCGATAATATTGCTTTCGATTTTGCTAATTCTACCTTTGAAAATATTGGTAAAGTTCGGACTAATGGCATAGAACTTGCCTTAAACTTCCAGCTAGTCAAAAATTTCTATTTCTTTGGTAACTATACTCTAAATGACCCGACAATTCTTGAGAGCTCTGATCCCGCAGAAGTTGACCAAGAATTAAGATTTGCAGGTGCTGATAGTATTAACTTAGGACTTTCCTACGAAATTCTGAAGATAGAACTTGGTACACTCGCGTTAAGCCAGAGATTGCTGAAAAAATTGTTGAAAAACATTTAGTTCAAGGAAACAAAGTTACCGACCATCTTTATCCCTCAGAATCAATTTAAAAATATTTAAGGGAACATCCGATAAAACTATAAATTTAAGACTTTGGTAATTTGATGGATAATACTAAATCCTGTTGGTATGAGTTACTTAAAATTAATGGAATAAAAGATAGAATTTTCTCCCAGTCGAACATCTTTGATGTTCCCAGAATCTTCGATTCTGGACTAAGCATAGCTTCGTGTCTCCTAGTCTCCTTGTCAAACCAAATAAGTAACTTTGATGAATCGGATCTAAATATAACGTAAAAAATGTGTCTATTCGTAGCTCTCAGCTTTTAGCTCTACCTCTGTCAATGTGAGCGTTTGTACTAATAAAAACTGCCAAAAACGCGATGCCTTCGGCTAGCTTCGCAATCGCGTTCGATGGCATTCTAAAAGAAACTTGGTAATTGGAGAACTCGTTCGATGATTAGTACTATCTTCTCTATCGGGCAATCTTTTGGCAACTTTGGCTTATTTCGATCTTACAAAAAACAACGTTGCCACGGCAGATCCCGATAATCCTCTTTTTTCTATTGCGACAGGAGAACAAAGCAGCAACGGTATTGAACTAGATGTTGTGGGCAAAATTTTACCAGGCTGGAATGTTACTGCTTCTTATTCTTATATTGATGCCGAAATTAGCGAAGATAATACAATTTCTGTGGGCAATAAATTACCAGGAGTCCCCGAACATAGCGCGAGTCTCTGGACAAATTATGAAATCCAGCAAGGATCTTTAGAAGGACTGGGTTTGGATTTGGGCTTTAATTTTATTGGCGATCGCCAAGAAGATTTGGACAATAGCTTTGAACTCGACAGTTATTTTTTGACCAATGCAGGCATCTTTTATCAACGTGATAATTGGCGCACTGCTTTAAATTTTAAAATATTTTCGATGTCGATTATATTACAGGTACTCCTATCAACAGAACTAGAGGCATTCAGCCAGGCGAACCGTTTACCGTGATTGGGTCTGTGTCCGTAGAGTTTTAGATTTAGAATATTGATGCGGGAATACAGGCTGTTAATAAGATGCTGGATGATTTATATAAGTACTTGCTGAACAATAATTAACAGAAAACAAGACAAGAATAATTTTCAATAAAGCTTTAGACAATAAAAACAAATAAAGTTAAACAAGATTGAAAATGACGATCGCCAAAAAACATAATTCAGGTAAAAGCTATTTACTTTCTGCTGGTTTACTATTAGTAATCTTTATTCTCTGGCTGAGTTTCATTACCAGTATTACCTGGGGTGCTGCCGATATTGCTTTTGGTGATATCTATCAAGCATTTACCTCTTTCGATGGTTCGACCAATCACCTAATTATTCGTACTGTCCGCTTACCGCGATCGCTAATTGCCATGTTGGTTGGTGCGTCTTTGGCTGTGGCTGGGGCAATTATGCAGGGACTAACTCGTAATCCTTTGGCATCTCCTGGTATTTTAGGAGTCAATGCAGGAGCAGCTTTTGCGGTAGTTGTGGGGACGTTTATCTCTGGTAGCAGTTCTCTTACTGTTTATGCCTGGTATGCTTTTGCAGGGGCGGCTATTAGCGCGACTGCGGTATACTTTTTGGGTTCTCTAGGTCGGGGAGGATTAACGCCGTTTAACCTAACTATAGCTGGTGCAGCACTGACGGCATTTATCTCTTCAGTTACCAGCGGTATTTTGATTCTCAGCCAGCGTACCCTGGAAGAAATTAGATTTTGGTTAGCTGGTTCGGTGGCAGGAAGGGATCTGAACTTACTCTTACAGGTGTTGCCTTATATCTGCGTTGGTTTGATACTCGCGATCGCTTTAAGCAAACAGATTACCATTCTTAGTTTAGGAGAAGATACCGCCAGAAGTTTAGGACAGTCTACAGGACTGATTAAAATACTGGCTGCTGTCAGTATTATTTTGCTGGCTGGTTCGAGCGTAGCGATCGCAGGTCCTATTGGCTTTGTCGGCTTGATTATTCCCCATATAGTTCGTTTTTTGGTAGGCGTTGATTATCGCTGGATTTTGCCATATTCAGCAATTTTAGGGGCGATTATTATGTTAATTGCCGATCTTGTGGGACGGTTGATAATTCAGCCTAGCGAACTGCCTGTCGGGTTGGTAATGCCTTTGATTGGCGCACCTTTCTTTATTTATCTGATTCGATCGAAGATGAAGCGGTGACTTAATAAGTAGCCCTAAAGGACTCGGCTTCGCCATCGCAGTAGCAAGTGTTAATCGTCGGCGATCGCAGTTTCGTAAAACTGATTAATCTATTAAGGCGATCGCTTGAAACTAAAAATCTAGTCAAATATATAATTAATAATATTTATCATTAAAGATAGTATTACTAAGAAATGCGATCGTACCAAAGCAATTATATTTAAATGACTATTTTTATTTCTGGGCAATCTTACTTTGAACTACTAGAAGAAACTAAAGTCAGTATTCAAGCCGATCCTATAGATGAGTTAAATGTTGTCTGGCAATATCCGAAACTATTTGGACAAGGACAAGTTAGAGAAATTACCTTAAGAAAGGGATTATTAATCCAGATCTATGATTGCCAATTGCAAAATACAGTAAAAATTGAATTCCCTGAAAGAAAAGATATTTTACGATACCATTTTCATCTTTTGGGGCATCATCAGAATTATGATACGACGGTAAACAATCGAGAGTTTGCTATTTATGGCAGTGGTTGTAATCCCAGGGCAACAAACAATGGAGTGTCACAAACGACGCTAGAAGTTACGGTTTTTGTCGAGCCTGAAACACTACTCTCTTTTATTAGTGATAATACAGAGCAGCTTCACAAAAATCTACAGCATTTAATTAGACTAGCGATCGCCTTCGTTATGCTCGTGTAGTCAAGGCAACGCCCAAATTAGAAAGTGTGCTGTGGCAAATATAGCGCTGTCCCTATCCAGGAATGACCAAGCGCATTTATTTAGAAGGCAAAGCATTAGAGTTAATGGCTTTGGTGACGGAACAAGAAGTACAGCTTTATCAAGGCAAGCGATCGCTTAAATCGCCAACATCAGACACAATAGAGCGCATTCACTATGCTCGGACTATTTTGCTGCAAAACATTAGCGATCCGCCAACAATTGCCGAATTAGCAAAACAGGTACAGGTAAATGAGTACACTTTAAAATGCTGTTTTAGCAGACCAAGTATTTGACCCGAAGAGAATTAAACAATGGGCTGGACTAAAAACTTTAATTGTGGAACAAAGTATTCGTCAACTCTGGAATAAAACTACTCACAGCACAAGATTTTTTCTGAGTTCTCTCCAACCTGACTTTACAGATTTCCCTATTTCAATTCGTAGTCATTGGGGAGTAGAAAACCAGTGCAGCGCATTCGCGCAGATCGTCGTCTAGCGACGACTAGTGAGGCTATTGCCTCACGCTTGGTGTCTTGATGTGATTTTTTCCGAGGATGATTCTCGTATTCGGGGGAGATCTAGCGAAGCTGTCATGAAGGGCAATCTAGCCCGAAACTCTTACACACTATGGGTTTTAAAAACTGAATTTTAACTTTTTGCGATCGCCATAAAGTTCTCTTATGATAAAGAGGATAAGCTCAGATAGTTAGATCTTAGCCAAACTACTTTCTATTTCATGTTCTTTGATAAGAAACGTCTAATGTGAATTAGATTTTAAGAAGGAGAAACAAACTCGAAAGTCAGAACATCTATTGCAAAGCGAGCGCGAAGAAGAAGGCGCAATGTATGAGAAGCAATCTTGGCACTCATATGAGTAGTAAGACCTTGAACAGTTTTGTTTAAGAGTCGTTCGGGATTACGACCAGTATTTTGAATTTCATGAAAAACTCCCTCAATTCTTTGTCTGACCTTATTAATTAAACGTTTGAGCTGAGGAGAATGCTGATGCTGCTGATTTTCTCGATGGATTGTCCAAATTTGATTACCTGTCGAATCAGCAATTTCCTCTTGCCAATCGCGACCGATAAAACCTTTGTCTCCGTAGATGTCACAATGACGAACTATTTCCAAAACAGCTTCTACGGATTTTCGTTCATCAGTGTTGGCAGAAACTAGTTCATAAGCGATTGGTAATCCCTTGAGAGTTGAAAGCATGACTAATTTGTAGCCAAAATATTTCATCTTTCTAGCGGCACAATAACCGTAGCCTGCACTTCCATGAAAATCGCTGTGTCGCTTACTTCTTCTATATCCCATGACTGGAATTGGTTTGGTATCAATAATGAAGCTTGTGGCATTTTCTGCTCCTAACTGTTTGACCCATTTTCGACGTAATACTTCTATCATCTGTCCTAATTTACGCAAACGCCGATTAAACTGACTTTGAGTCAGTAAGTTGGGAAACCACTGTCGATAGTTAGCTCGGATAAATCCAATAAACTGGGTTTCACCTGGAAACGGCAGATAGTCCATAACTAAAGCCAAAGTAATAATTTCACTATTGCTCATTTCAGGCTTTGCTCCTGGAGATACTACTTTTAAAGCATCTCCTTCTGCTTGATACCAGTCAATCATCTTCGATGATTCCAGAGCTTCGCTCTGGGATGACCGTAGGTCATCACGAGAACAAATACTGTGATTATTAAGCTTTCAAAGTCTATGCTATTCATGAGGGAAGGATTTTTGATAGGTAGCTTGGTAACTCCCATCTTCCATCTTTTCCTCGCTTATTTCTAATTCACATTAGGCGTTTTCTATGATTGGTAAGATAATTGTAAAAGAGGTTTCGCCAGAGACTGCTGAAGTTAAAGTAAGCTCTCCATGATGAGCGCGGACAATTTCGCGGGCTAGGCTTAATCCCAATCCAACTCCCTCTACTTTACGAGTACAGGCAGGATCGCCACGATAAAAACGATCAAAAAGCCGATTGCGATCGCTAACAGGGATTTCTTTGGAAGCATTAGCAATCATTACCTGGAGTTTTTTATTAGTTTGCTCGGCATCGATCGCAATCCAACCGCTGGCGAGATTATATTTGACAGCATTATTAAATAGGCTTTGTAGCACCTGCATCAGCAAATCGCGAGCGCCTTTTATCTTCAATTCTTGGGGAATATTGGTTCGTAAAGTCAAATGGGGAGCTTGCATTTCCACATCTTCTAACATCTGGCACAATAGCTCAGATACATCCACCTCCACCAGATATAAACTCATTTGTCCTGCATCTGCTAGAGAAAATAATAAAAGTTTGCGGACAATGTTATTGAGATGACTTATTAGGTCTAAAAGATTGCCAAGACGCTGCTGAATTTCACTACCAGGAGGCACTTGTTGTAAAGTTCTTTCCAATTCCCCTTGAAGAATAGTTAAAGGGGTTTTTAATTCATGAGCTGCATCGCCACTGAAGCGAGAAGCCTGTTTGAAGCTGCGCTCTAAACGTTCTAGCATTTGATTAAATACTTGAATCAACTCTACAAATTCTCGATCTATTTGATCGGTGAGGATTCTTCGATCTAAACCTGTTGCGCGTACCTGTTGAATTGTGCTGCTTAAGCGATCAATCGGACGTAAAGCTCTTTTAGATAGCAACCACGCACCAACGGCGATCGACAGCAATACTCCTGGGATGGAAATTAGAAAAATACTACTAATCGTTGCCATTTCTTGGCGAACTACCTGTTGATTTACCGCCATTCCTATCCCGATTGTCCTTAATCTAATCGTACCAATACGCCAGTTTCCTCTGGTTGTAGACTCTGTATAAAAAAGAGTAGGTGGTGGTGGTGGTGAAAACTTCTGACCGAGTATTTTATTGGGAGAAATTCTAGGAGAGAGCTTAGTCAATGCTAACTGGTTAGTCAATAGATGATATAAATTTCGATTCTTAATTATTTCTGGTGATTGATAGATACTGTTTCCTTCTGGATCGACTACTAACAATGCGATCTCAACTTCAGTATTTGCTCCTAATAGATTAGGTAACAAGTCGGCATATTGTTTCCATCTCTCTTCTTCGTATAGTTCTGTCGGGTCTAATTTTCGAGGTCCTTTGACATACATCAGTAGGTTGAAAATTTGGGCATCCAAACGGCTCAGGGTGACGTGATAAATTTGCCACCAGGAAACTGCCCCCAATCCGACTAAGGCAATGCCAGCAAGACCCACAGAAAACAGGGTAATCCTTAACCTAAAGGAAGGTAATTTCATAGACGAACATCTGGTTGACGAAATCGATAACCAACCCCGCGAATACTTTCAATCCACCCTTCTTGGTCGATGGGGTCGATCTTTTTCCGAATTCGCTGAATGCAGACATCAACAACGTTAGTATTAGGGTTAAAATCATAACCCCAGACACTGCCCAATATTTGTGTACGGGTAAAAACTCTACCTGGCGATCGCATTAAATATTCTAGAAGATTAAATTCACGGGTGGTAAGCTCAATTGCTTGGCGATCGCAGGTAACTTCTCTCGTAATCCGATCTAATTTTAACGATCCTACCAAGAGAAAGTTTTGTCGCTCTCCCACGCTACGACGAATAACCGCATGAATTCGTGCTACCAATTCCTCGACAAAGAAAGGCTTGGCAATATAATCATCTGCACCTAAATTAAGCCCTGCCAGGCGATCGTCTAGTTCATTACGGGCTGTCAATAAAATTACGGGAGTATTGCTACCTTGGCGACGCAACTGCTTCAGAATTGATAGTCCATCTCTACCTGGCACCATAATATCTAGCACAATTACATCGTATTCATTATCGAGAGCTAATAAATAGCCCTCGTCACCATTGCCAGAATAATCGACGATAAATCCTCTCTCCTTGAGTCCAGCTCGAACAAACTCCGCTATTTTTGCTTCATCTTCAACCAACAGAACGTTCACAAGTGTTTAAAACATATTCTTTAGCTAGTTCAATTTTAATTCGTTGGGAAAAAACTGTGATTACAATTTTGTAATCGAAATCCAGGCTTAAATGTAATTTTGAACAGCTTTAATGTAGTAATACAAGTCGATCACGATACTAAGTAAGGATTTATTAAATAAAATAGCAAGAGTAAGTAAGATGTTGTATTTTCATGCTCAGAAGGAACAAAATGACCTTTGGCAGATCTATTGCGGCAGTAGATTAGTCAAAACAATAGACAAAAACATCGACTATAGGCAAGTTTTATTTGAGCTAAATAACCGCTGTAAAAATAAGCGATCGCTTTGTTCGGATCGAGGGACAAGTTCGATCCCTTTAGTTACAGAAATTGAAAAAGCAGTAAATGATGAATAGATCGATACTATTTTGGTAGAAGTATTCGATCGACAGATGTGTTGGCAAATAAAAATCTCTTAAGACTCCATACTCGCGCAAAATTGATTATATATTCGTTAAAGCGCAAATTTTGCTGTAAATCGCCATACTAAGATTTAAATTACAAAATTGTCATCAAAAATCAGGTTTGTGTGTAATTATGATTCGCTTTAATGCACAATAGCCCAATCATATTGATGTTATTAGGTTTAGATTATCTGTATATGTCCCGATCAAATAATGATATTCCCTTAGCAAATATCAAAAGTCTTATTTGGTTTATAATCTTGCTGCTCCTAGCTGCATGTATTGAAGTATCATTTTTACCTAACATGATGAGTCAGGCAGATGCCAGCAATAAGGTAGTTATCGACCTTACTGACAAAATTCTGATTAGTCAGAGTAGCAACTGCGCTGATTATGTAGCAACCTATAGCTCAAAAGCAACAGAAATACCTAGCGATCGCATTTTTATTGGTTCACTAGTAATTGAAGTTGAGAATAACACCTGTATCTTTACATCCAATAGCATTCCCAACCATGACATGAACGATGGGGATACATTTGCTACACCTGTCGCCGAACAGAATCAAGTTTATCGCCTTACTACAAATCCTCAGAAAAATAGCCAAACAACAGCCTTAAGCCCAAGATATGACAATGCCATTTTGCTCAATGGTGTCAAAATCGATCTGCTCTCCGCTGGATGCTTTAGGGTTCGTCGAGGCTGTCTTGACGAAACTATACCCTGGCGATACAATGCAATGTCTCCAAAAAGCTTTAAAAACAGACTCCCATCATGCTCATACTCAAGAGAATGGTGGTTATCACTATCACGGCAACCCCAAAGCCTTGTTTGATGACAGCGATAACAGCAAAGCATCTCCTGTAATTGGCTTTGCTGCTGATGGCTTTCCTATTTTTGGCTCTTATTTTGATGACAACGGCAACATTCGGCAAGTGCGATCGAGCTACCAGCTAAAAAGTGGATCTAGACCTTCAGGGGCAGAAAATCCAGGGGGTACTTATGACGGAGAATTTGATGATGACTATGAATATGTTGAAGGTTTTGGCGATCTTGATGAGTGTAATGGAATGACAGTTAATGGGGTTTATGGTTACTATGTCACCGATAGTTATCCCTATATAATGGGTTGCTTTAGCGGTACTCCCGACCACTCTTTTCGTAAACATGGTGGTAGAGCATTGAGGAATAGATAAAGTGATTTAATATTTATTTTCTCCGATTAAAAACTTTAGCTTCAAACGTCAATCTGTACAGTTTGTCTGACTTTATTAGCAGTTGAAGTGTGGAGATTTATTTCAATATTTTCAAGTACTCAAATAGAAACAACATATCAGCTTTCAAATAGAAGATCGCAACATCTATGGAATAAAAAATGTTGATAGATCGAGCAATTGAATTTACAGAACAGCTTGTAATATCTAACGAACACATCCTGAGCGATCGCGATAAAAATCTTCTAAGAGGCTCATGGAAAAACCTAACATACGAGGCAATCAAAGAACAATATCAAGACTCATTTGATAACTGTACGGTAGCCTTTATCAAAAAAGTTTTAGGCTACAAACTATGGCAAAAAATAACTAGTGCTTTTATTGCAGGGAGTATTATTAGCCCTGAAGATAAGGTACACAAGCTAAATTTCAAGTCCATAGTCAATCGATATGAACAGCAACATGAATTGGGCTTAAGACATTCATCACAAAGTTTAATAATTGGCGATGGCTACCAAATTTTATCTCTAATAAATCAGACTGAATATTTAAAGACTACGTATTTAGTTCAGCATCTCAATTATTTTAATCGAGAGTGTATTGTCGAACAGCTTAAAGCTTCGTCTGACTCAAGTTTTAGCCTTCAAGCTCTTAAAAGACGAGCTAATATACTTAGAGATTTGGGAGAAGAAACGGTCTGTACTCCTAAATTATTCGCTTGGTTTGCTAGAGAAGGCTATTGGCATCTAATCTATGAATCAATTGCCGGTACTTCTCTCCAAGAAGAACTCAATGCAAATACTTCTGGAATAACCGAAATAGAAGCTAAAGCGTTACTAAAAGAAATCTTAGAAATTTTAGCTGCCATACATCAATGCAACATAGTTCATCGCCATGTTTCTCCTAATAATTTAATTAGGCGCGATCGCGATCGCAAGTTGATTTTAGTTGATTTCGAAATTGCTAAATATATAGATACTGATAATTCTTTTTTTTTCTCTTTCCAGCATCAGCTAAATATCTCTTATACAGCACCAGAATTTATCGTCGATCCTATTTTTGCTACTGATTTATATTCAGTCGGAAAAATTATTATATTTGCCCTAACAAAACTTACTCCCAACGAGTATCGGCATAATACGCTTAATTGGCACAATCACATCAATATTAATGCCAAATTCAGAAATATTATCGACAAAATGATTTTAACAAAATGCGATCAACGTTATCAATCAGCTATTGAAATCCTAAATACTTTATAGCTAACAGAAATATATCAAACCAAATTCATCTGAACCAAGAACAAGATTCATCTGACTAAAATATAAATCAAAAACTAGATTAAAGTTTATTAATTCAGGGGTTTAAATTAATTAATTAATCCACTAGTGTAAATAACTGTTTGGTAGAACTGATTAGTTAATTTTCTACTACTCATGCCAATACGTCGTGTTTTAAAGCGATAGATAAATTACCGATCTGCACATTAGTAATTCTTTATCATTGATTGTTTTGCCGATTTATTTTCAATCTGAAATTAATCCATAAACACCAAAACATATTACAAAGTTGCACTATGAAAACTGCTAATAACAGCAAGAAAACCAAAAAAAAGCAGCAAAAGCCCTTATTTCCTTGTGGTGACTGGATTGCGATCGCTATGGGAGTTGCTGTGCTATCTCAAACAGACGGCATGGGGCATTATTTAGGACACGCAGGAATACTTTTTTTAATGCTGGCGTTGGTTGCTCGTCCGGTTCGTTTTTTGTGGAGTCAACCCCTTAAGCATCGTCGGGCAATTGGTATTTTTG
>CAKZYI010000695.1 GCA_937884735.1 uncultured Pleurocapsa sp. | reverse complement strand
CTTGGGGAGATTATGATAATGATGGTTATCTCGATCTTTTAGTAACTGCTACTGCTACAGATACCGCTACAGATACTAATTCTTACCATCAAATTTATCAAAATAACCAGGATGATAGCTTTAGCGATATTAAAGCAGAACAAATAGGAACGACTTCACCCAATGGTAAATCCACTTGGGCTGATTTCAACAACGATGGTCAGTTAGATGTTATTTTGTCGGGCGAGCAGCATGCAACTTTTGAAAATCAAAATGGTCAATTCCAAAGAACTTATTTCCGCGATGTTAATGATTTAGATTTAGATAATGCTCTGGCTGCTGCGGATTACGATCGCGATGGCGATTTGGATTTTCTAGCAAATCCAACTGGAAATAATAATCGTCTTGGAACAATTGATGAAAGTTCTGCACCTGCAATTTATGAAAACCTATTGCAAGATCGAGTTAACGAAATACCTGTCGCACCGACGGAGTTAACCGCAGTCGCCAATAAAAACAGCGTCACTCTAGAGTGGAACTTAGGAGCAGATGAAGAAACTCCTGTAGATGCTTTAAGTTATAACCTGCGCGTCGGCACTACTCCAGGGGGTAACGATATAGTGGCATCGATGTCTAATAGCGAAGGATTGCGATCGCTTCCTGCTTTGGGTAACGTTAACTACAATACCTCATGGCAACTATCCGACTTGCCTAACGGTACGTATTATTGGAGCGTTCAAACTATAGATAGCACCTTTGCGGGTTCTGCTTTCTCCGATGAAGGTGAGTTTACTATTTCCAATCCTCAGTTGGAGATTAACGATCTTGAAATTATTGAAGGAGATACGGGGGAAGTCGAGGCAGAATTTACCGTTACTCTCAACGTCGAAACTCTCACCGAACCTATTACCGTGGATTATGCCACTGTTGACGGTACGGCGATCGCAGGAGAAGATTATCAAGCCACTAGCGGTACATTAACCTTTAATCCTGCTAGCGAAGATAACCCCGTCGAATTAAGCAAAATTATTAGAGTAAAAGTATTTGGCGATCGCGAACAAGAAGATCCAGAAAGTTTTTCCATACAGTTGAGCAATCCTAGCGACAATGCCGAAATATTAGCTCCACAAGCAGATGCTACTATTATTAGCGAAGCAAGCGATGGCGATGCTCTAATTCCCGACTATAGCTTAACTGAATTTGAAGTCAACTATACAGACACCAATATATCTGTTGTCAGAGGTGGAGAAATTGCGATCGCAGGCACGATAATTGACCAAAACAACTTCGATCCAGAAAACCCTCCCACTCCTAGCTATCGTTTATACCTTTCTCAAAACCAGCAAATTGACTTGGATCTAGAATCAAGTGACGATATTTCTTTGGTTAACGCCGACAGCAATAACGAACTTCAAATAGAGCTGGAAAATGGAGAATATATCTTTAATCAGTCCAATATTCTAATTCCTTCGACTGTTGACGATGGAGATTACTATATTATTGCTCAAGCTAACCCCGAACAAATTCAACCAGAAGAAGAACTAGATAATAATCTGGCTATAGTTCCCATAACCATTACTACTCCAACCGATAACGAAGGCAATCTAATCTCAGAAGCAGATGTTCGTGAAAACCAAGAAGCGATCTTTGAAAACAATCGAGATAGTTTGGGATATCAACTACCAGATTTGGAAGTCAGTAATATTAATGTTTCAGGGGAAGTAAAAGCAGGTCAAAACATAGAGGTATCTTGGACAGTAAACAACAAAATCAATCCAGGAGAAGAAAATAGTCAACCCGTCATTGCTGGTACTTGGGACTATGAAATTTATCTTTCTCAAGACGATCAATTCGATCCTGCCGATATTTTGATTAAAAAAACAGGTGAAAATGAAAACGATGTTACCACGCAAACTATCGAATCTGGCACTAGTCAAGTAATTACCGACAATAATGTTTTACCAAATGGTATTTCTGGTGAGCAATATCTATTTATTGCTAGTTATCCTGTCGAGCAGTTTGATTTCAACCCTCTAAACAATTTTCAAACAATACCGTTGACCATTTTAGATCAATAAAAATTAATTTAAAAATTGCTCAATCACTCATAGTAAAAGATGTCCAAAACTCCAAAAAATTCTGTTACCTTATGACGCTTTCTTGTTTCGTTACTAGGAATCTGAGGACGAGTATTTTTCTCAGCCCAACCGTAAAACATACGCTTGACGGTCATACACCGCAAATTTGTCAAAAAACAGAATTTTTTCTCAACTATTTTAAGCACACTTATAGCGGGATAGAAGAAACTATTAGTTAAAAAATCAATACCCGTGTTCGGCTAAAAACGCCAGGCTAATGTCCTCCTGATTGCTACTTGGTACGCGATGAGAAACCAGGCGATCGACATATTTGCCCAAAATATCGCTTTCGAGGTTAAGCAAATTTCCTGCTTGTAAGCAGCTTAAGTTTGTTTCAGCATAGGTGTGGGGAATAACCGCTGCACTAAACCAGCTACTATCAGGAGCGCATTCAGCAATAGTCAGGCTAATGCCATTTACCGCAATGCTACCTTTAGAAACCAAATAGCGACCAATATTGCTGTGCCATTGCTCATCCATTCCTGTGGGCATTCCAAAACGTATTTCCCAAGAAGTCGCAGTAGAAACCGCTTCAATTAAACAGCCGATACCATCAATATGTCCTGTAACGAAGTGTCCGCCAATTTTGCTTCCCATGCGTAGAGAAGTTTCTAGATTGACGTATTTAGCCGCGCGATCGCGATCGCCCAATGTGGTTCTTCTTAAGGTTTCAGGAGAAGCTGTGGCAATAAAACCTCGGTCTAAAATTGTTTCCACCGTCAAACAGACTCCATCAACCGCTACACTGTCTCCTATTGCCAAATCAGATGTAATTTGGCTGTGATAATCACCAAGAACGGAAATTTCAAAAGAATCCTGACTATAGCTTTCAATTGATCCCAAACACTGTACCAAACCTGTAAACATTATTTTAAATTGTGTAACTTTAGATAACTTAACTATTATTTTTTCCTGAATACTACGGGCAACAGAAAAAAACTGAGGCATACTGTGATTAAACCTTAGCACTTTGAACATCATGTTCTAAGTTTGTAATCCGAACTAGTTTGGGTTATCAACTCAAAAACATATTTGATTTTAAGCGTAGATACATCATAGGTTTTGCTATCTATTCTTATCTATTGCTCTTAACTCCTGCTTATCTTAATTACTTCAGAGGCCATATCTATGATTGAAATGAAAGTTGCGGGCATTGTCTTAAATGCTGCTAGTCGCAGTCCGATGATTTTACTCAAGGACAGTTTAGAGCGTAGAGCCTTACCAATCTTTATTGGACAAGACCAAGCTGACGCTATTATTAAAGCATTGGAAGGAAACAGTCCATCCCGTCCTCTAACTCACGATTTGATTGCTCATATTTTTGATGACTGCAATCTTGAACTAGAGAAAGTTATTATTCATTCTCTTAGTGATGATATTTTTTACGCTGTACTTTGTGTTGAAAGTAATGGTGTTAAAAAAGAAATCGATTGTCGTCCTAGTGATGCTGTGGCGATCGCTCTTCGTACGGATAGTCCTATTTGGGTACTAGAGGAGGTCATTGCTGATGCTTCCATTCCTGTGGATCGTGATGCCGATGATGCTGAGAGGCAAGCCTTCAAAAAGTTTGTTTCTAGTTTAAGTCCAGAGACTTTAATTAAAAAAGGTGGTTATAAAGAACAGCTCTAAAATCGCTTTTGATTATGCCACTTATGCTTGGTAAATAATGCAAAAAAGACGGTTTGGTAAAACTAATCTTGATTTATCGGTGTTTTCTTTGGGGACAATGCGCTGTTTGGCTTCTCCCCAAACCACCCGTAATACAATTGAAAAAGCATTTTCTTCAGGCATTAATCACCTAGAAACGGCACAAGGCTACGGTAAGAGTGAAAGTTATATTGGACAAGCTTTACAGGATCTGGCTATTCCTCGCGAAGAAATTCATCTCACGACCAAACTAGCTCCTACTTTAGATCCTCAAGAAATGAGGTTGCAGATTGATCGCTCTTTAGCCAGACTACAGGTTGATTATATTGATTGTCTGGCAATTCATGGCATCAATACTTGGGAACATCTAAAGCTAATAACCAATTCTAATGGTTGTTTAACATCGATACATACTGCTATTAGTCAAGGAAAAATTAGACATTTGGGTTTTTCAACTCATGGAAGTTTAGATTTGATTCTGGCTGCAATTGAAACAAATCTATTTGAATTTATTAACCTACATTATTATTACTTTTGGCAGCACAATCAAAAAGCGATCGCTCTCGCAGCAGAGAAAGATCTGGGAATATTTATTATTTCTCCTGCTGATAAGGGAGGTAAACTATATACCCCTCCAGAAAAGTTACAGGAATTATGTAGTCCCTATACTCCCCTGGAATTAAACTATAGATTCTTATTGAGAGATAAACGCATAAATACTCTTAGCCTTGGTGCTGCTACTCCAGAAGAATTAATAACCCCTTTACAAGCATCTGATGGCGATTATCTGCTTGCAGAAGAAGAACAGGCAGTTTTTAATCGATTAGAACAGCAATTAGAAACAAGCTTGTCTACAGAGCTTTGTCGTCAATGTCATCAATGTCTCCCTTGCCCTGAAACAATTAATATTTCTGAAATTCTTAGACTACGAAATTTGACCATAGCATACGACATGGAAGACTACGGAAAGTATCGCTATGGAATGCTAGAAAATGCAGGACATTGGTTTCCAGGCTAAAAAGGGGATAAGTGTACTGAATGTGGCGACTGTTTGCCTCGCTGCCCTGAGAATTTATCTATTCCTACTCTCTTGAAAGATACTCATCAAAAACTCAAAGGAAAACAGCGTCGTCGTCTATGGGAGTGATAAGACAAAATAACCTCTATTCCATTAATTTTAAATAACTTATAGCAACAGAATTTAGTATCATCACTCCCTAGCAATCCACTAAACTTGTATTAACACAGCTTTTTAAAACCATAACGTGAGGGGAATTACAAGACCAAAGAAACTGACTAAACTTGCCAGTCTGGTTGCAATTTCGGCACTTTTGATAATATTTGCACTGCAAAAACTTATTTTAGATAGTTCTCCAGAATCGGTTAGACCGACTCCACGAATGAGATCGTATTTATGGATGCCTTTATCCCAATGGTTTTTTTTTCATGCTGAAGATGTGGCTCTGGCTGAGACTAGTGAAAGCAAAATTTTGTTCTTAGGAGATTCGCTCGTCCAAAACTGGTCTGAAACGCAAGTCTGGAACAAGCATTTCAAATCGTTAGCGGCTCTCAATTTTGGTATTAGCGGCGATTTGACACAGAATTTGCTTTGGAGATTAGAAAATGGAGCAGTAGGCAACCTCAATCCAGAGAAAATTATCTTACAGATCGGAACTAATAATTTATCTTCATCTAATAAAGAAACTTCCCAAGAAATTGCCCAAGGCGTTATTGCCGTTGTAAATAAGCTACAAATTGCATTTCCAGAAGCCAAGATACTCCTGATGGCAGTTTTTCCCAGAGAGAAAGAAGCGGAGCATCCATATCGCAATAAAATACAACGTTTAAACCAACATCTAGAAATATTACAAGACTTAGAACATCTTACCTATCTAGATATGGGAAACCAATTTCTTCTTTCAGACGGAACACTATCTCAGGAATTAATGCCAGACGCTCTTCATCTTTCAGAAAAAGGTTATGAAATTTGGGGAAATGCCATTCTGCAATGGATGAAGTCCTTTGAAAAATAATAAACCCTACACTCTAGACAAAATAAACAAACTACCATCCCCACCACGACCAATTCTGATTGTTTCATCAATATAGGTAATGTCTAGACTAGGAATCCTACCTGGAGGGTTTTTTGCTTCTACCACTTTTACAGGATCGAGCAGTTTGGTATTAATACCAAGAATTTTGGAGATCGCTATAAAACGTTGCTTAAAATTGACGCTAATTCTTTGTTTCGATAGCTGTTCCTCCTTTTCTAAAGCTGGTTCAAAAGTTGCCGTAACTCTGACATATCCCGACAAAAAACCTGACTTATGTTCTACTTCAGCTTTGTTTTCAAAGGTGGCAGTTTCAACATCAATTATCTGATATATCTTACCTACTAAAAAACCTAGCGGAAGATTTCTCAAGGAACGGATTTCTCTAGCAGTTGAATATTCTAATAGCCAAGCACCATCAAGTAGTTGACTGGCATATATCAAAGGTTGGGGAAAAGGAGAAAGCCCTTCCAAATTGATTACCAACGTTTCTATATCTTGAGTATCTTTTTGTTTAATTTCTAAATCTGTAATTGGAGAACCATTAAGAACTTGACGATTGTTTTGTAACTGCTTAATTTTTTCTTGTAGATTTTGTTTTACTGCTAGTCTGTTTTGCACCTCAAAGATCCTGTTTAATATTTATCCCCAATTACTATTTATTGACAAAACTGGAGTAACTCAACTCGTTAATTTTATTCCATTCTGCAATTGCGGATCGAAATTGATTCCACTGGTCGTATACTTTCTTAAATACAGGGCTTTTTGCCGATTGTTCGGCATAATATCCTTCTGCAGCTTCTTGTCCTGCTTGCAGCACTTCTGGAGGATATGCTACCAGTTTTGTACCGCTATCAACTAAGCTTTTGAGGGCTTCTCTATTGAGGGCATCATATTTAGAAAGCATATTGAGATTGGCTTCCATTGCTGCGGTTTTGAATATTTCTTGATATTCAACAGGTAGCTTATCCCATTGGGATTTATTGACCTGAACTTCTAAAGTAGGGCCAGGCTCCCACCAACCAGGATAATAGTAGTAGGATGCGGCTTTATTTAATCCAAGCTTTTGATCGTCATAAGGACCAACCCATTCAGCAGCATCGATCGCACCCCTTTCCAAAGCTAAATAAATTTCCCCTCCTGGTATTACCTGTACATTAACTCCTAGGCGAGACATCACTTCTCCTCCTAAGCCAGGAATACGCATTTTTAAACCTTTGAGGTCTTGTAAAGATTTTACCTCTTTTTTAAACCAGCCTCCCATCTGCGCTCCTGTATTGCCCGCAGGGAAGTTGATAACGTTAAAATCACTATATAGCTCGTGCATCAATTCCAAGCCACCGCCATGATAGTACCAGGCATTTTGTTGTTGTCCAGTCAAGCCAAAAGGAACGCTCGTACCAAAGGCTAAGGCTGGATTTTTACCAACATAATAATAACTAGCAGTGTGACCGCATTCTACAGTCCCATTTTGTACCGCATCCAATACTTCTAAGCCAGGGACTATTTCTCCTGCAGCATAGGGTTCGATAGTAAAACGCACTCCAGTCATTGCGGAAACGCGATCGCAGAATGTTTGCGCCCCACCATAGATAGTATCTAGAGATTTTGGCCAACTGGTGACCATTCGCCATTTAATCTGGGGTAGGTCACTTCCTTGGGGACTAGAGTTACTATTGGTTTGATTTGTTTGGTCACAAGCTACAAGAATAGTACTAGTAGCTGCTGCAATCCCAAGGCGATCGAGTAATTGTCTACGTTTCATAGTTATTATTATTATTCAGAGCTTTTAGCTTCTACCTATATTGATTTGACTTTAGTAATCGTCAATCTTACCAGACGATCTTTTAAAGCAATCTAAATAATAATCAAAAGAAACATAAGCACAAAGGGGTTTTTTTCAGTAATTAGCTCTAATTTATGCTGCTATTCCCCAAAAATACCTCATCGCCCATAATAGATGCATTTAGATGTCACTGAAAAGAATTTGTAGGAAGTTGTGCATATAACTGCATAACTAACAACTAATTACGGCAGGTATTCTACTACTTTTTGCAACAATTCGTCTGCATCCACGGTCTTTTTCAGAAAATCTGACGAACCTACCATTTTGGCTCTGATGCGGTCGACAATGCCGCTATTACTAGTCAAGAAAATGATTGGTGTTTTGTTGAATTCTGGATGTTTACGTAGTCGGGCGCTCAGATCATATCCGTTTATTTTGGGATATTCAATATCTATAAAGCTCAAATCTGGCTTGCG
>CAKZYI010000694.1 GCA_937884735.1 uncultured Pleurocapsa sp. | reverse complement strand
CCTCTGCAATATTAAGAATAGGAAGTAGTTCTACAATAAAACTTGGTTAGAGCGTTTGTAAATTAGTACTAGTAGATGATCCTCTCCTATTCTTTAAACATAATTTGAATCAACTATTTTCCCCTTTAGCGATCGTGAACTTTGACTTTTTGGTTTTTAGCATTTAAATGGATAGTGCTATGAAATCGATATTTTGCTCTTTCTAAGTTCACTAACAAAATGCTGTTTAATAACGACCTCCTATTTCTTCATGTGCCCAAAACGGGTGGGATGGCTGTAACTCAAAAGCTACTGGATGTTTTACCCCATCCTATTTACTACGCCTTACCAGAAGGGGCAAAAGAAAAGGTTCATAATCCTCCTCAGGTAATTGCTGTTGCAGGCAAACGTCATGGTAATTTACAGCAGGCGCAAGATTGGCTAAAGCAATATGGCAAAACTCTAGATAGCTTTAAAAAGATAGTTGCTACTGTTCGTAATCCCTATGCAATGGAAGTATCTCGCTATTTTTATTTACGTCTTAACCGACCTTGGGATAGGGGAAAAGCACAAACAATTGCTTTGAATAGCGATTTCGAAACTTTTGCTCAAGAAAGTCCTTATTTTGGTCGCAAGTTATCTCGCGTGGAAGATTACTTTTTGCTCGACGGCACAATACCCGAAAATATGACGGCGATCAAGCAAGAACAGTTAGACTCAGATTTAGCCAAAGTATTGGCGGAATTAAACCTAGCCTTGAACACTCCTATCGTCAGAAAAAATGGTACTAAGCACGCAAATTACCATGAATATTTAACACCAGAGGCTGAAGCGGCTATCTATAAACGCTATCAATGGTTATTTGATGTTGGCTTTTATTCTAGAGAAACATTTTCTTGAAATAATTAGATTTTGGTAAAGGCTATAGGTTATTTATTTGCCAAGTTTAAATTCATCAAATTTTATGGCATCTGAACCAGGCTGACGAGTATCATAACGATAACTGCTAACTGTACCTGTTTTTGTATCAAAAATACTAAACACAGTAATATCATTACTGGCAATGTAAGGCATGGCTTGTCCTTGGTCATCCATTAAGGGATTAATGTTGGGAATTATGGGGTCAAGACCATTAGGATTGCCTATGGTAACGTAGTTTTTAGGACTATAGGTAGGAACAGGGCGAGGATTATCTTCAAGATGCGCGCCATAACTGTTGCCTACGTTGGAAGATTCTAAAAAGTGCATCCCTGAATCGCTCTGGAATCGATTCCATAGGTGAGAATGTCCATAATAAACTAGCTGAACTTTAGCAGATTCTAGTAAAGGAATTAGATCGCGAACAATGTAGTCATTTTCGATTGGATAATCGTAGTAAAGCGATCGCAATTTACCATCTTGATAATAAGGTTTTTGTTGGGGTTCGGTATAAGGAGGAACTATATTACCACCCAAAGTATGGGGAGGATGATGAAACATTACTATTTTATACTTAGCTTTTTTATAAGCATCACTACTTAATTCTTGCTTTAGCCATTGATATTGCTGGCTTCCCTGTTTGATTGGTTCAAAAATATGCTGTCCATAACCCCACTTTTCAGGATTATTTAAATTGTTGCTGCTTTCTTTATAACGACCAGCATCTTCGGCATCCAAACTAGGACTACGCCAAATATTGGTTACATATAGAGAAATCAATCTAATGTCTCCAAAAGTTGTTGCATAATAGTGCTTTTCGGTTGTGCTGTTTTTAGGTAGACTAAATATTTCTTCATAGGTATCGGTATTAAAAGAATTGTTTTTAATCCAGTCTTGTTGTGTTTGAATATCTGCGCGGGAATTAATTTTTCTGGCTACTTTTTGATAGAGACTAGCTGCTGCTTTACGTGGAATAGGATCGTTAAATTCTTCATTAAGAGTTGGCTTAAGTCTCCGTCCCATTACCTCATGATTACCAATCGCAGTAAATAGAGGAGCGTGCTGAATTATTTCGCCCCCTTTGTAAGTAGTTTTGATTCCATTGCGTTCTAATTGATAATTGCCTTTGCCCTGTAAAGCGGGAAAAAATGCACTTCCACGACTATCGTCAAACCATTCCGAAGCGCGATCTGGAACATTAACTAAATCGCCAGCCAAAAATACTGCATCTAATTGATTTATTGTATCAGCTACCTTACTTAAATTTGCCGTAGTCATTGGCATTAGTTGATGGTCAGAAGTTAGCAATATTTTGAGGGGTCGATCTGAAGTAGGATTACTAGCCAGAGTAAATATATTGCTACTAATAGTTTGTTTTCCTAACCTGCTTTTTACCTGATATGAAGTGCGCTGATTAGGGGATAAATTGACTACTGTGGCTTCATGTCGCCAAATATCTCTGGGAACAACTTCAGTAAGAGAAGTCTGGTTGCCTAGTTGTGAATCTTTATCTTCTCTGACGCGGCTTAGTTTAGTTGTATTGGCTAATACTTGCTGTTTTAGATCCGATCCGTATTCAACCCAGTGTCTATCTCCTTTTAATTCTGTAAACCAAATTACGTTAAC
>CAKZYI010000693.1 GCA_937884735.1 uncultured Pleurocapsa sp. | reverse complement strand
AAGAGGTGCTATGTGCTACTCTAGCCGAACACCTGTATTTACAAAGTACAGTGCGATCTGGGGTTGAAATACGCCATCCAGGAACGATTGTCATTTGTGGAGATCTAAATCCTGGAGGAAAAGCGATCGCAGCGGGAGATATCCTAGTCTGGGGTCGTTTGAGAGGGATTGCTCACGCAGGAGCGCAAGGAAACTATCAGTCTCGCATTGCAGCGTTAAAGATGGAATTCACTCAACTGCGTATCGCTGATTCAGTAGCGCGATCGCCTAAAGTAAGACCAAAGAATCTAGCTCCAGAGCTAGCATTTATGGCTTCAGATGGCATTAAGCTGGCGAAAAGCTCGGATTTTGCTAAAAATCACGTTTTTTCGTCGTTAAAGCGGGCATGGATCGATAAAAATCAAGCAAAATAACTACAGCTACATAAATAGTAAGTAAACAATATGAGTCGTATAATCGTTGTTACTTCAGGCAAAGGAGGAGTGGGCAAAACAACCACCACATCCAACTTAGGAGCAGCATTAGCCAAACAAAATCGTTCAGTAGCCCTTATTGATGCTGACTTTGGATTGAGAAACCTAGACCTCTTGCTAGGACTAGAAGAACGAGTGGTCTACACTGCGATCGATGTGTTGGCAGGAGAATGTCGTTTAGCTCAGGCTTTGGTAAAAGATAAGCGTTTAAAAGGTTTGGTATTACTTCCTGCTGCTCAAAACCGTAATAAAGAAGCGGTTCGACCAGAACAAATGCAAAAGATAGCCACTGCGCTAGCCAAAGGCTATGATTACATTCTGATCGATTGCCCTGCGGGGATTGAATTAGGTTTCCGTAATGCTATTTCCGCAGCCCAAGAAGCGTTAATTGTAACAACTCCCGAAGTTGCAGCAGTACGAGATGCAGACCGCGTAATCGGACTACTAGAAGCAGAGGGCGTTAACAAAATTAGCCTCATCGTCAACCGAGTTAAGCCTCATATGGTAGAGGAAAACAAAATGATGAGTGTTGAGGATGTTTTGGAGTTATTAGGAGTACCTTTAAACGGGGTAGTTCCTGTAGATGAAAAAGTAATTGAAGCTACTAATCGAGGCGAGCCTTTAGTTTTAGGGGAATTTGAATCTACTCCAGCTATGGCATACACTAACATTGCAAAACGCTTAGAAGGAGAGAAAGTACCATTCTTGGATTTGATGGCAAACCAAGGAAATATTCTATCTCGTCTGCGTAAAATCTTTGGTGGTTAATCGACAGAACAAATTTGTACCGTAAACATCAAATATTTTTAAACAACGCTATTGAGTGTGTTTATTTCTTTCAATGCAGACAATCATAAATACGATTAACAGGTTTCTGGAAATGCTTTTTCCCTGGAAGAACAATGATAACAGTAAAGATCACGCCAAAAGCCGTCTAAAATTAATTATTGCTCACGATCGCGCCAGCATTAATTCTGATATCTTGAAGGCGATGCGTGAAGAAATTTTAGATGTAGTAGCCCGATATGTAGAAGTAGACCGTGAAGAAATGGAATTTTCTCTTTCTAACGATCAACGAATGACTTCTTTGACAGCGAATTTACCAATCCGTCAGATCAAACGTCTGGGGGAATTGCAACGGCAGCTACAGGAAAACAACGGACTCGATTTACAAAAAATCGAGGTAGTGGAAATCGATAAAACTGCCGATAGTAAAAACGCACCATCTAAATAATGCTACTTTAGGGTTGTGAAAATGAAATGGTTTGGTTTTAACCTATGGGCAACCTGTGAGCTTCTTAAAAATTGTTGCTTGTCTGGTGGCGTAAATGGTTAGTTGTAAATAAACCTGATAGTAATTAATAGTAATTAATAATTAATTATTAATTGCCTGACAGCATCTAACCATTCTGCCTTCGTTCCATTTTGGAATTCAAAAGCAGCACCATTAGCACTATTGATAGTACTATTGACATGAATAATTACTATCTCCAAAACTAAATTCGGCATAATTATTTTTCGTGGCTACTAATTCTAGTTGCCCATGCCGATTGACTTGCCAGTTTTGAGCTTCAATCACTTTTTGGGGAATCGAACTAGAACCTTTGAGGTTACTGTTGCTGATGCGACTATCTTGGTCTTTGAGTAGGCGTAGATCTTGCCAAACTGCTTGACCCCTTAAATATTGTTGAGGATCTTCTGATAAACCACCTCGACCTGAAATCAGAAAAGTATTTTCTTCTGATATGGGGCAATTGCTAGCAATTAGGGCATTGGGTTGCTTGATTCGATCAGGTAATTGGGCTGTACCAATTTTTTTGTCTAATTCTGTATTATTAATTTCCACAATACCATCTACGCCAAACTCAGAACTAGCGGTAATAGTGCTGCTAGAGTCTAAGAAGATTCCTTGAGAATTAATTTGAATATTTCCCCCTGCACCTTCAACGGCATCAGCCTTGATGCGGCTATTGTTGCGACCAATTATAAAATCTTGGTTATTGATTAATATATTTCCACCGCCACCTGTACTATCCCTGACACTCGTGTCAATTTCGCTTTTATTATTTAAATTTAAAAAATTAGTATTTAGAGTAATTTCTCCTCCACCTGCTTGTTCTGAAGCAGCGGTAATCTTGCCTGAGTTGAGGTCTAAAACATCAGATGCGATCGCAATATTTCCTGCTTGACCAGACTCGGTACTATTAACCGAAATTTGCCCCTGACTATTAATGTCTAGTTTGTTGGTAGTAATATTAATGCTACCTCCATCTCCAGCACCTTTAGTTTCTGCTGAAACTTTACTGTTATTACTCAAAGAAATATTAGAATTGGCATTTAAATTAATATTTCCTCCTTTTTGGGCAAAAGCAGAGGCTGTAATCGAGCTTGGAGCTTCAGCATCGGATGCAGCTAATTCTAGAGAATTAACATTAATATTAAT
>CAKZYI010000692.1 GCA_937884735.1 uncultured Pleurocapsa sp. | reverse complement strand
TTACCATTCAAGCTGAAGGGGAGATTCCTGAAGGTGGTATTGAATTTGTTCTCAATAGCGACGCGAATCTATTTGATTACGTTTCACTTTTGGGTCAAAACGATCTTCCCAGTACCATCGGCGGACAGTCATTAGGGGCTTTTTACAACGAGGATGGCATTCCGACAGGAATTCGATTACTCATCGAAGAGCCTACCATGACGGTTAACTTTGAAGCTGCTTTTAACAGGTCGAGAATACTAGACGTATTTGGCAACTTAATCGAAGCATTCGATCCTTTAGAAACCGATGGAGCAGAAGATGTTAACTTCTTTATAGAATCAGGTGAGGGTTATGAGATTGACAGTAATGCTGGGACGACAGAAGTTACTTACTACGATTCGGTAGAAGATGTACCAGCACCTACAGGAGGAGGAAATACTATTCCCGAAGTAGGAATTACGGTAAGCGAGTCAACCTTAATTGAAACCGAACAAACCGAAACTACTCTCACCTTTAACCTCTCCGAACCACCCCCCGCAGAAGGCGTAACTGTATTTCTGGATAGTGAAGACGAGACAGTTGTAAGCAGTGTCCTCGGTCAGTTTGCCGTTTTAGAGGCTGAGATTGATGGAGGTAGTTTTCCCGTTCCCAACAGCGATTCTTCTGGTTTTTTCTTCACAATTACCGAACAAACAGCAACTATAACTCTTTCTGTTTTTGATGAGTTAAGCGTTTCTGGAATCGATCCTTTAGCAGTTCAAGAAGGAATTGTCGATCTTAACTTTGCCCTGCAACCACAAGCAGGTTATACCATCGACCCCGACGCAAGCGAAATTAATTTTACTATTGCCGACAATCTAGATTCGCAAATTCAAGTTAGTTTGACTGGTTCTACTGTAGATGACGAAGAAAGTACCACTTTAATCGAATCAGAAGGTACAGTTAGCGTTCATACCTTTAGCCTCAGTGCAGCCCCACCAGTAGAAGGTTTAACCGTCAGCGTCAATACTGATTCCCTTGATGATTTCGATTTAGATGCGATTGAAGTACAAGGCGGTACGATTGCCAATGTGCGGGATGACGGCTTTGACTTAACTATTACCGAACGAGAAGCAACCATCAATTTACCCATTCTTGAAGATGGCACAAACGAAAATAGCGAAACCGCTACTTTTACAATTGAACCCAGCGACACCTACGAAATCAACCAAGCAGCAACAGAAGCTAGCTTTACCTTAGTCGATACTCCAGACCGAGTTAGCGTCCCAGAAGAGGTCGAAAGCAACAGCACCTTACCCGAAGCTAATGCTTTAGGTTTAAATTCTGATACTCCTTCTGTCTCTATTAGTGGACTAATTGCCGAAAGCTTTGTCGATCTTCCTGAAGATGTCGATTTTTACTCCTTCAATCTCGAAGCAGGACTAACTGTCAACCTGGATATTGATACCGAAGAAATTCTGGTTGAAACAAATAATTTTAGACCCGTAGTATTT
>CAKZYI010000691.1 GCA_937884735.1 uncultured Pleurocapsa sp. | reverse complement strand
CATGCTGTAGTCTGTCCTACCATTAACTTGGCTTGTAAGGCTTCTTGCTCTTCTTCTGGGGTAATCCACTTAAGAGTCCGCATCCGCGCCAAAACTTGTTTCTGTCTGGCTTTGGTATTGCTGTAATTTAGAAATGGACTGTATTGTTCTGGTGCTTGAATCAACCCAGCCAACACCGCAGCTTCTGCTAGGTTTAGATCTTTGGCACTCTTGTTGAAATAGCTCTCAGAAGCTGTTTGAATACCATAGTTGTTGTGACCCCAATAAATGTTATTGAGGTACATCTCCAAAATTTCTTCTTTAGAAAAAACCTGTTCTACTCTAATGGCTAAAATTGCTTCGGCTAATTTACGACTAAATGTACGCTCTCTAGTCAGAAAAAGGTTTTTACCCAACTGCATTGTTAGAGTGGAAGCTCCCTCTGAAACCCCTCCTTTTCTGTAGTTAGCTAGGGCTGCACGACCAATACTATAGGGATTTAATCCATCGTGACGATAAAAATTACTATCTTCGATCGCAACCACCGCTGTTTTGAGATGAGGTGACATCTGCTCTAAAGTAGCAATTTCTCGATTTGCTTCTCCATGCAAACTAGTCATTAGTCTGCCTTTAATATCGTAGAGATAGCTGGTTTCAGCAGGGACATAATTACGCAAAACTCTTACATCAGGGAGGTTGCGAAAACTAAAGGCTAAACCAACCAATCCCCCCGCAGCAACAGCACTAGTTATCATTGTAATGCCCAACACAGTTCCTCCAGCAGCTTTTGCCACACCAGACAAAAATGATTTGGCGATTGCTTGGGTATCTTGAGGCTCTGGTTTTTGTAGCATGATTTCAGAAGACACGGTGTTTTGATTTCCTCCAAAGAGCATTACAAACAGTAGTTTAAATGATTACGTTTTTGAGTTGTTGAGATAGCATGCTAGTACCGCTACTATTAAATTTAAAGTCTATCCAACTAAGTACAATATTTAATTTAATGAGTTATTAGATCGATAATTGTAGCAACACTAAACCCATAATGGCGTTACATTGTTTTGGTCTGATTTATTTTTGATCTATATGAAGACAAAAAAAACCTCGGCTGACTAACCGAGGAGTGATAATTCAGGAGAAATCAAAGTTGACAAAGCAGTTGATACAAAATTCTTGAATTACTCAGAAGATTTTTGGCGAGTTACTGCTTTCACTTTTGATACCAAAGCTTTTTATTGTCTTATGGACATTAAATTTAGCAGGCTATCACAAGCTGCTACTAGTATGCTCAAACAACTAACCAGACAACACTTTAATTTATGTAAATAAATGTAACAAAAAAGTTATGTATTTACAAGGTATCAATGGATCTAATTGAGTAGGACGCGCTTGTATGTAAACTACTACTTAGCGTGAAGCTTTAATTTGCTATGTTAAAAAACAGGTGTAGTAAAAGCGATCGCTAACTATTTAAACTATCTCATCCTGTAGCCGATGATTATCGCAATTACTGCCTTAAAAGGGGGGGTGGGTAAAACTACCACCGCAGTTCATTTAGCTGCCTATTTTCAAACCCTCGCGCCAACACTATTGATTGATGCGGACAAAAACCGTTCTGCACTAGTCTGGTCTAAAGAAGATAAGCTACCTTTTTATGTCGCATCTCAAGCGGGTGCGCCTGGTTTAATAAAAAAGTTTACTCATATTGTTATTGACACCCAAGCAAGACCCGAACCTGAAGAATTGGAGGATTTGGCTGCGGGTAGTGATATGCTAATCCTACCTACTACTCCAAATCATCTAGATTTAGATACAACAGTCAAGGCAGTGGAGATACTCAAGACTTTGGATGCTAAATATAAAGTCCTCCTCACTAAAGTAGATTCTCGTACCAAAAATGGTAGAGATGCCAAGCAATTTTTAGCAGCAGCAGAGTTACCAATGTTTAAGGATGAGATTCCTTTGTTGGTGGCATTTCAAAGATCTCCTAGTCGTGGTGTAATCGTCAAAGACTTTCCAGATCGACGTTCTTATATTGGCTGGAATAAATACAAGTCTGTCGGCAAGGAAATTACTCAAATGATGTCTTAAATAGGTTATGGCAATTCTTAGATTTGTGAGGTGCATCTTACAATTAGCCATTAGCCATTAGCTATTAGCCAAATATCAGACTGTACCTTTTGTATGTGAGAACCGCTATATTGAGGGCGTATCCTATTTTTAATCAGCAAAATAACTAAAGTTAGGACAGAATATCCCTCAACTTATAGAGTGTATTGACTTTATCTCTAAGCAGTTTCTTATGAATGAACTTTTTCTTTGATGACGAAGCCTTTGCAGGTATGTTATACCTGTGCAGAGGCAGTTAATCTGACATAATCATTAGTTTCTTTGTCGCAATTTAGACTACTTTATTGGGGCTATATTCAAATGAATTACTGGTCAAACTCCACTAACTTATCTATCGCAATTGATATTGATTTAGATGAAATTAGCCAAGAAAATATCATTCTTGCTCGAATAATCAGTTTAAAATGTTGATTATTTTAAATAACTTTTATCTTTACTTAAAATATTTGGAGACAAGGAAACAATGAGAAAGCTGATGGTTGCACAAGATCTTAATAACATCTTGGTAGTAGATGATACACCTCAGAATTTGCATTTGTTAGTCGATATTTTAACTAAATATAATTATAAAGTTAGACCAGTACCCAATGGCAAACTAGCTCTTTCTACCACAGAAATTAATCCTCCAGATTTAATTTTATTGGATATTATGATGCCAGATTTGGATGGTTACCAAGTCTGTAAAGAACTAAAAAGCAACCCCAAAACTAAAAATATTCCTATTATCTTCATTAGTGCTATTGATGAGCCTGTAGATAAGGTCAAAGCTTTTGCAATGGGAGGCGTGGACTATATTACTAAGCCTTTTCAAATGCACGAAGTTCTAATTAGAGTAAAGCATCAGCTTTCTTTGGTTAATCTCAAGCAGCAACTTAAAGCTAAAAATGAGCAGCTAAACAAAACAGTCGATCAACTACAAAGCGACCGCAAAGAATTAGCTAAATCTCAACAGTACTCTGTCTTAAGTAAAATCACTTCTGGTATTAGTAAACAAGTTAATACTCCTCTTTCTTCAATCAATAGTTCCTTGGCAGAACTCAATCAATTTGGGGAATCTAGTCTTAAAGATTTGCCTATTTTTATTCATCGGCTTTCTTTGGGAGAGCAAAAGTATTTTATTGCTCTATTAAAACAATCTCAAGATGATAAAGTTAACCAGTTGCTCTCGGTAAATGAAAAGCAAAAGCTAAAAGCTGCAATTATTAATAAGCTAGATGAATTTCATTTAAAGGATACAGATAATGTAGCTGATATGCTAATTGAGCTTGGTTCTGATGAAGAATTAGAAGAATTTTTACCCTTGTTAACAGGCAAAAACTATTTAGCAATTCTAAAAAATGCTTGTTTGATTAAAAACCTGCATAAAAGTATTGAAAATATTACTCAATCTACTCATAAATTTAACAAAATCATTACTGACTTTGAGAATTATGCCAATGCTCAGAAAGAAGGCACAGAAAAACGTCAGGCTCATTTAAAAAATACTATAGAAATGGCTTTAAGCCTGGCTAGTAAACAAATTCCTGCAGGAATTAGGTTCATGAAAAACTATAGCGATGTTCCTACTATTTATTGCTATCCAGATGATCTACAAAAACTTTGGCAACACATGATACAAAATGCCTTAGATGCGTTTTTTTCTCTAGTAATTATCACTATCATTAT
>CAKZYI010000690.1 GCA_937884735.1 uncultured Pleurocapsa sp. | reverse complement strand
ACAGTGGAGTAAAGACCAAACCAAAACAGAATCCTTTGTGGCACTGTTTTACTCCGAAGACTATGGCTACAGCGACGATCTAGCCAGAGCGATCGCACAAGGAATTATGAAAACAGGGGTAGCAGTAGAATTAGTAGACTGGAACAATACTGAACCTCAATTTGTTAGAGAATTAGTCTCAGAAGCAGCAGGCTTAGGTTTAGGAATGCCTCCCCAATCGGATTCAGAAGCTCATATTATTCTCAGCACTATAGTAGCAGCAGCCCACCGCAAGCAAGGGATTGGTTTATTTGAGTCGGGTGGGGGAGAAGACGAGCCTATATATCCTCTACGCAATCAGTTTCAAGAGATTGGACTTACTGAAGTCTTTGAGCCTATTTTGATTAAGCAATCTCCCAATCGAGCCAGCGAGCAAATCTGCGATGAAGCAGGTACAGATTTAGGACAGTGGTTAACACGCAATCGCAGCGTCAAACAAATCAAAGCCATAGATAACAGTTTACAAAAAGCTTTGGGCAGAATCAGCAACGGCTTATATATCATTACTGCTACCAAAGGCGATGTCCAAAGTGCGATGGTTGCATCTTGGGTGATGCAGGCAAGTTTAACTCCTTTGGGAATTGCGATCGCAGTAGCCAAAGATCGGGCGATTGAATCTTTTTTGCAAATTGGCGATCGCTTTGTTTTAAATGTTTTAGAAGAAGGAAATTATCAGCATTTAATTAGGCATTTTCTCAAGCGTTTTCCTCCTGGTGCAGATCGATTTGAAGGAATCAAAACCGTACCTGCAAAAAATGGTTCGCCGATTATTGCCGATTCCTTGGCTTATGTTGAATGCGAAGTTAGCAACCGCCTCGAATCTAGCGATCACTGGATTGTATATAGCAACGTGCAGGCTGGCAGAGTATCTAAGTTAGATGTTTTAACCGCCGTTCACCATCGCAAAGTAGGAAATCATTACTAAGTAACAAGTAATAAGTAATAAGTAATGCACAAACCAATTAAAGACTCGCCAACCCCTTGGTACAAATTGCTCAATAATAAGGGAGTGATTAAAATTTTGGAATTTATCCAAGACTTTATTATTATCTCTCTTTGTCTAGGTTTATTTGGCTTTATGACGCTTCAGCTAAGAGAGATGTTTGTTTCTTTACTACCGCCTCTCAACTTCACGCGAGTCACGGCAGATATTTTATTCGTGCTGATTTTGGTCGAATTATTCCGTTTGTTAATTATATACCTGCAAGAACGTCGCGTTTCTATTGGCGTAGCCGTAGAAGTTTCCATTGTCTCGGTTTTAAGAGAAATAATCGTCAAGGGTATTTTAGAAATTCCTTGGAGCCAGATATTAGCTACTGGTTCTTTTTTATTAGTCCTCGCAGTTCTATTAGTAGTCCGAGTTTGGCTACCTCCCACCTTTGAAGGTGTCGATCCAGAACAAAAAATATCCCAACGATATAAACAAAAAACAAAAGATAACGGTGCTTCGCCTCTACAGCCATTGCGCGATCGATAACTAACAAACCATAACCAATAAATCATCTGTGTTAATCCGCGTTAATCTGCGGACAAACAATTAACAATCAACACCCTCGACAGTTTGCTCAACGGGGACAAAGGCGCATAGTTGAGGTCACGTCTTTTGAGGTTTCCTCAAAAGCCAGTGATGACCGTCGCCGCATGTACCCCCGCAACGCAACTGTCTCGCAATCAACAATCAACAATTATGAAAACAACCATCCAACCAACGCCCACCAAATCCAAAGACGTTCAAGTAGCAGAAATTGCCCCCAACACTCAAGTATTGAGATCGCGCACTTGGGATAGATTAAAATTTGAGATTGAATATTCCCGTCAAAAAGGTACGACTTCTAATTCCTATTTGATTCAAGCTGATAAAACAGCGTTAATCGATCCCCCAGGACAGTCTTTTACGCAAATGTATCTAGAAGTTATATCAAACTTAGATTTCAAAAAACTAGATTACATAATTTTGCAACACGTCAATCCCAATCGATTGGCAACCATACAACTATTGGCAGAAAAAGCACCCCAAGCAACAATAATTTGTTCCAAACCAGCCCTTAAAGCCATAAAAATTGGTTTAGTGTTAACCTCCTCAAAAGCAAAAATAAAAGTAGTTAGTGATAACGATACTTTAGACTTAGGACAGGGACATCGACTACAATTCATTAGCGCAACTACTCCCCGTTGGGTAGATGGATTGTGTACCTACGATCCTCAAACCAAAATTATCTATAGTGATAAATTCTTTGGGGCGCATTTGTGCGACGAACCAATCTTCGATCGCAATTGGAAACAGTTAGATTCAGACCGCCGTTTCTATTTTGACTGTCTTCATGCCAGTCAAACTAAGCAACTAGAAGCTGCTTTGGCTAAATTTAAGTCTTTGAATGCCAAAATGTATGCCCCTGCTCATGGTTCGTTAATCAAATATAGCTTTGGACGTTTTAGCTACGATTATCAGCAGTGGTGTCAATCGCAAACCAGTCAAGAATTTAAGGTAGTTCTGCTGTACGCTTCGGCATACGGTAATACTGCAACCATAAAGGATGCGATCGCTCATGGCTTGGTACAGTCAGGAGTAGATGTAGAATCGATTAATTGCGAACTAGCATCTACAGAAGAAATTACCGCAGCAATTCAAGACTGTGATGGTTTTATAATTGGTTCGCCGACATTGGGCGGTCATGCACCAACGCAAATTCAAACTGCATTAGGAATTGTCTTAGCTACCGCAGCGAAAACCAAACTAGCAGGAGCGTTTGGTTCTTTTGGCTGGAGTGGAGAGGCGGTGGATATGTTAGAGAACAAACTAAGAGATGCTCACTATAGCTTAGGTTTTGAACCAATTCGCGTCCGTTTTAGTCCCACGGCTGCTATGTTGAAAGAATGTATTCAGGCGGGAGAAGAATTTACGCAAAAACTCAAAAAAGCTAAAAAACTGCGTACCCCCCGTCAAGCAGTAACTGAAACTCAAATCAATCGTACCGAACAAGCTGTAGGAAGGATTGTTGGTTCAATTTGTGTCCTAACTTCCTGTAATGATAATGTTCATCGCGCTATTCTCACTTCTTGGGTATCCCAAGCAAGTTTTAATCCTCCTGGGATAATGATTGCAATAGCCAAAGAACAAAGCGCGAATTTAATTGGTAATCCTGGGGACAAGTTTGTACTAAATATTCTTAATGAAGGTAGAACCGTTAGAAGAAATTTTAGTCATCAAGGCAGTAGTTCTTTTGATAACGTAACCACCAGAGTCGCCACTAATGATTGCTTGATTATTGAAGAAGCTTTGGCTCATCTTGAATGCACCGTTCAAAGCTATATGGAATCGGGAGACGGTATTTTAATCTATGCAGCAGTAGAACAAGGTGAAGTATCAGAAAAAAATGGTATTACTGCCATTCAACATCGTAAGTCTGGGAGTTATTATTAACTTCTAAGAAGCAAATTATTTTTTGCAACGGTTTAAAGGTAGTGGGAGTAAGAGAAAAAGTGAACTTCTATTTGGGCTGCGCGGTATGGTCACATAAAGAATGGGTAGGCAATCTATATCCCCCTAAAAGCCGCCCCGCAGATTTTTTAAATTTATATAGTCGGCGGTTTACTACCGTCGAAGGAAACACCACCTTTTATGCTACTCCATCCGCAGAAACGATTAATAAATGGGTAGCCCAAACCCCTGCCGAATTTAAAT
>CAKZYI010000689.1 GCA_937884735.1 uncultured Pleurocapsa sp. | reverse complement strand
CAGTATCCCAAGGAATTAACTTGCTATCAGGGTTATTATTGCTAACTGTCTTAATTAGACTGATGTTTGCTTCGGTACAGGGCTATTTAGTACAGAAAATTGGACAGGAAATTACCGCCGAAGTCCGACAAGACCTGTTTACCCACGTAACTTCCTTGGCTTCGAGCTTTTTCGATCGCACTCCTGTAGGAAAACTAATTACTCGTATTGCTAGCGACGTGGAAGCTTTGGGGAATGTTTTTGCCAGTGGTGCGGTGGGAGTAGTTAGTGATTTCGTTTCCATCGTCGCAATCGTAGTGATGATTTATATCACTAACTGGAAACTGGCATCAATTTTAGTATTTATGCTGATTCCTGTAACCGCACTGATTATTTATTTCCAGCAGCAGTATCGCAAGGCGAATTATAAAGCCAGAGAAGAACTTTCTAAGCTAAATTCAATGCTGCAAGAAAATATTACGGGAATAAACATCGTACAGCTATTCCAGCGGGAAGTTTATAACGGCGAAATGTATCGTTCGATTAACGATCGCTATCGCACCGAAGTTGATAAAACCATTTTTCATGATTCAGCAGTATCAGCAACTTTAGAATGGATTGCTTTAGTTGCCATCGCAGCGGTACTCTGGTTAGGTGGAGTGTTTGTATTGCAAGACACTATGACCTATGGAGCATTATCGGCATTTATTCTCTATGCCCAGAGGTTATTTAATCCCCTACGCCAGTTTGCTGATAAATTCACCATGTTCCAATCTGGATTTACGGCGATCGAAAGGATTACCGAACTATTAAACGAACCCATCGAAATTAAAGACAAGGTTATTTCCGTTGCTGAGGGACATCGCACTTTAGTAGTAGACGATCCTAATAATGCTAGAACTGGCGAGATTAGTTTTGAAAATGTCTGGTTTGGCTATAAAAGTGATGAATACGTAATTAAGAACCTCAACTTTACTATCAAGCCAGGAGAGAAGGTTGCTTTAGTTGGGCCTACTGGTGCGGGCAAAAGCTCTATCATCCGTTTACTATGTCGTCTTTATGAACCAACTAAGGGCAGAATTTTGGTAGATGGGATTGATATTAGAGAGATTCCCCAGGCAGATTTAAGTCGCTACATTGGCGTAAGCAGCTAAGTTAGTCAATATAGAGAAATTCATTGAAGACTTACCAGATGGCTATGATACGGTATTGCGAGAAAGAGGAACAAACCTTTCAGGAGGACAAAAGCAGCTTTTAGCTTTTGCCAGGGTAGCCATACGCAATCCTCACGTTTTGATTTTAGACGAGGCTACCTCTAGCCTTGATGTTTCTACCGAAGCCTTAATTCAATCGGCTTTAGATCGGCTGTTGATTAATCGCTCGGCAATTATTATCGCCCACCGCCTATCTACTATTCGTAATGTGGATAAGATTTTGGTATTAAAACGAGGTGAGCTAGTCGAGGAAGGCAGTCATGATGAATTACTGGCTACAGATGGCTTATATGCCAGCCTGTACAAATTGCAGATGCTTGGTAACTAACTGACCAATTGAATTTTTGTGTTGCTATTGACTTCTTGTTTTCTGGGAATACTTTGGAAAGCAAGAATGCTCCTTCTTTAGCTACCAAAAAAAGCTTTACATCTCAAGAAATACAGCAAATTACGGTATCAGTTTTAGAAGTACTTGCTTATTTACAGCACCTTGTGCCAACTATAATTCATCGTGACATCAAGCCTGAAAACATTCTCATTGATGAAAACAATCAAGCTTATTTAATCGATTTTGGTTTAGCAAGAGTTAACAGCCAAGATTTAGCAATGAGTAGTGTTGTTGCAGGCACACCAGGGTTCATGCCTCCAGAAGAGTTGTTTAATCGTCCTTTAACTAAAGCATCTGATTTATATGTTATAAAAAACAAGCCAGTAAAAAATTTAACTGACGAACAGCGGTGGTTTGCAGATATTAAATCTCGTTGCAATTCAGTCGAGGTGATTACAACAATGAGAAATTTGCCCTATCCTCAAACTACAAAAGGAATAGGCTATGCAGCTAGCTGTTATGCCCTCGCAGGAAGAATAGATTTAGCAGATCGAGTAATTCTTGAATTACCAGATAATCAACAGGTATATGCAGCAGAAGTAGTTTTTAATATTGGTCATCCTGTAGCTGATGCTGGTGACGATCGCTCGGCAGGGCCTATTATGGATTTAGTTTTACGATATTGGCCACAAAATTATATGGCTTTATATCATGCAGGAATGTCGGCATATGTTCTAGATGAATATCCCAAAGCTCAAACTCATCTTGAACGATTTTTGAGAATTTATCGCCGTCAAGACTCCTGGGCGAAAAAAGCTCAAAGTGCTTTGGATAGGATGGAGCAAAATATTCCTGCTGATGCAAGTTTCTCAATACATCATTAGATGTTGTTTTAACTATGGGATAGCTAGTTACTGGTTATTAGTTATTAGTTATTAGTTATTAGTTATTAGTTATGAGCTGGTAAAGTTTTTTTAGTAAATAACAAAGGTTTAGATTAGAGTTTACTTTAATTAAAATTGTATAGGCATATTTTTCTCTTTTGTAAGTGATTAAAATTGCAACGGTTATTACATAAAATACAAAATACAAATAGATACTTTATTTAAGAGTTTGTTCTGAGGGCAATGTTATTTTTTACACAATATCATTGTAATAAATATAAATTTTATAATAATGGTATTTACTATTGAACAAGAAACGCTGCAATTATCTTCGGAATTAGAAGAACAATTAGTTGAAGATTTGAAAAACTTACCAGAAAATGCGCCAGAAGCTATTGTAGACAATAATTTTATTTCTACTTCTTTTTTAAATGCTTTAGGATTTGGATTACAAGATCGTGTTCCTGAATTTAAAACAGGAAAAGGCACAAAAGCTGTAGACTATGGATTACGTTTTAGCAAAGATAATGATTTATTTTTACACACTCAAGCAAATCCTCATGTCTTAATTGAATTAAAAGGTAGAGATATAAACCTTGAATACAATAGTAATAGCTATAAAACAACCTTTAAACAGTTAAAAGGATATTTATTATCGTCTAACTGTAAATCAGCCCATTGGGGCATAATTACCAACTCTAAACATATTCAATTATTTAGAAAGCATGGCAAAGTTATTTTTCCTGCAACACCTTGTTTAGAAATAAGCCCAGAAAATATTGTTGATATTACTTACAAGATCAAAAAAAAGATTGAAGAGACATCGCGAGCTTTAACTGTCGCTGTATATAACAATAAAGGAGGAGTTGGTAAAACCACTACAGTTATCAACTTAGCTGCAACTTTGACTTTACATAAGAAAAAGGTTCTGGTTGTTGATTTCGACCCCAATCAAAAAGACTTGACTGATTCATTAAATATAAATCCAGCAGAATATAAGTTTTATCATTGTTTAAAAGATAAAAAAGATTTAGTCGATTTAAAACAGGTTATATGCCCCTACACAAAAACTTTTAAAGGTGGGAAAACTATAACCTTTGATGTTATTCCCGTTGATAATGAATTGGCTGCAATTGATGAAGACCAAATACGCACTGAAATTAGCTTTCATAGCTTGCGTAAAAAATTAGCCAGCGTTAAATATGATTATGACTATATATTGATTGATTCTCCGCCAAACTGGAAATTCCATAGTATTAGCGCAGTTTATGCTGCGGATGTTGTGCTGATACCAACCAAACACAATAATATTCGTTCTCTTCAAAATGCAGCCAAGACAATTAAGCAATATCTGCCAGAGATTCAACAGGTTCGACAAGAAAAAACTCAGGGTTTAGAATGGGGAGCGATCTCTTTACCAATCTTCTTTAATGGAGAAATTATTAGTCCTGCTGCTAGAGTAAACGCTAAAAAAGCGATCACTGAAATTATTAAAAAAGCCAAAGTTGAAACCAAAATCGATCTAACTCCCTTTTTCTTTCCTCGTCACAAACCTGGAAGTAATACCAGTATTTTTGAGTTATCTAACAGCGCACATATAGCAAACTCTGCTTTTAACAAACTACCCGCAGTTTACAGATACAAAGTCGTTTATGACTACTATTCACAATTAGCAAAGGAGTATTTTCTACAATGAGTAATTTAAGTGATGTGGGAAATTTAATGTATCTCGACTTAGAAATAATTGAATCTTCAAATGAAACAAAAATGTCTGAATATTTAATTCAAGCAAGTGCCAAAGAATTAAACAACTCGAGTGGTAGAAACTGGATTCCTTTGGTAGTAAAAGAAGTCGCCGAAGATCGCTATCAAGTTATCGGTAACTCTTTTATTTATGCTGTAGCAGAAGCAGCAGGATTAGAAAAAGTTTGGTGTATTATTGCCGATGATAGCCAAGAAACAGCCAAAGTCACCCAAATATTAGCAGGGGAAACAATTCCTAAGATAAACCTATCTACGGCATCTGTTGATGATATAAAAGAAGCATTGGAATATCTAGTTTCTCAACCCGCAACGGTTTTAAAAGGAGTCAAAATTGCGATCGCAGCTAATCGGATAGATGAAGCACCACGGCAATATTGGCAAGATCTTAAGCCAATTACTAAACTAGGATGTGGCATCACCGCAGGAAAGAAAGTAAAGGCTCTAGAGCAGGTATTTTATCTCACTCCCCAATCCATGCCCGACGATATTAAAGATTCTAAAATATTAAATACTTTGACTACGGCAGAATTAAAAAAACTAGCTAAAAAACGCAATTTTTCTGGCTACAGCAAACTTAGTAAAGCCAAATTAGTAAATCTACTAAGTAAATAAAAATAATCGCTATTTCGATAGAGTGTCGTATTCTTGGCGAAATATATAAAATACAACACTCTACAAATAATTTAGATATTTAAAACTTATTACCTATTACCCAATGGTGACAAGTCAAGTTAATTTGTTGACAGTCAACTACACGCCTCGCTATGCGAGGCAAGCCTTCCAAAAGAAGGCTCTGGGCGGTACTCCGCCCTGTTATGGCGTTTGATTTATTTTTAAACACTACATATA
>CAKZYI010000688.1 GCA_937884735.1 uncultured Pleurocapsa sp. | reverse complement strand
GCTTCTTTAGCTCAATAAACTACAAAAAGATATGCTCTTGGTTTACGATTTTCTCAAACACGCCGAGTCAACTCGTCGTATGTTGCAAGAGACTTATCCCCACTACGAAGGAGACGACCTAATCGAAGTTTTGGTGGCAGAGAATGTCCTAATTCAAATCGATAATCTCAAAACCTACCCCGTAGTCAGATCTAGATTACACCAGGGAAGATTAAAAATTTATGCTTGGATTTACAATGTCGAGACAGGTAAAGTGTTGGCTTATGATGCCCGTACCCATACCTATATTCCCCCTGAAGGTCAACTATTAGAAGAAGATGACACTATACGTTCTTATGCCTTTTGCGGTGACAATAATGCCTTAATTCCCATTAAAAAAGAATTAGAAGCACTACTCAAGATATCTCCTGCAAATGAACGTGCAGCAAAAGAAGCAACACAGTCAGTAGTTAGATTGTTTGATAAGGCACGGCGCATGGGAATGAATAACATCGAGCTACAGAATTATCATTCTCTTTTCTCTGAGTCTTTGCAACTTTGGGCAGAAAAAATTTATGCTCATTCCTAAAACAATCTAAGCTTAAATTTATCAGTTATACAAAATATTATGGAAGTCATCCCTGCAATTGATTTACTGGATGGAAAATGTGTTCGTCTATATCAAGGAGATTATAATCAAGCTTCAGTATTTAATGAAAATCCTGTAGAAGTTGCTCGACAGTTTGCTTCAGAAGTCATAACTAGACTTCATGTGGTAGACCTTGATGGCTCAAAAGAGTGTAAATCAGTTAACTTATCTGTAATAGAAGCGATCGCCAAGGCAATTGATATTCCTGTACAGGTGGGGGGTGGTTTACGCGATCGCACTGGAGTTGCTAGACTATTGGATACGGGAGTACAAAGAGCTATTTTGGGTACTGTAGCAGTAGAAAAGCCAGAGTTAGTTACAGAACTTTGTAATGAGTTTCGCGATCGCATTGTAGTGGGAATTGATGCCCGCAATGGTAAGGTTGCAACCAGGGGATGGTTAGAGACTTCGGAAGTGGAAGCTACAGATTTGGCTGCTCAAATGGCAAAAGAAGGTGCAGCAGCTATTATCTATACGGACATCCATCGTGATGGTACGCTTTCTGGTCCAAATATGGATGCGTTGCGGGAATTAGCCGAATCTATTGATATTCCTGTAATCGCTTCTGGGGGAGTAAGCTCTTTAACAGATTTATTGAGTCTGTTGAGTTTGGAATCTGCGGGAGTAACAGGAGCGATCGTCGGTAAGGCAATTTATACTGGGGATGTTAGCCTCAAAGAAGCTGTAAGGGCTGTAGGGGAAGGGCGTTGGCAAGATATGCAGCCCGATACAGGAGCATATATTGTTTGATA
>CAKZYI010000687.1 GCA_937884735.1 uncultured Pleurocapsa sp. | reverse complement strand
GGAATTACATTTTCTTGGGCTATCAGCCAGTTTAAAGCTACTTGAACGGGAGTTTTTTGGTACTTTTCTCCTAATTCCTTTAGTTGACTAATTAATGGTTCAATTTTACTTAATCCTTGAGCTGAAAACTTAGGATCGAGCTTTCTAGCACCTGTTACTTCCTGTGTCGTTTCAGGGGTATACTTACCAGTCAGCAATCCTTGGTCTAGAGGGCTGTAGGCGAGTATAGTAACCCCTAATTTTTTAGCTGTTGCCAGAATACCATTCTCTTCAATTTTTCTGGTCAATAAAGAATAGCGGACTTGATTAACCGCTAACGGCACATTATATTTTGCTAAAAGATCGTGAGCCTGCTGCATTTGCTGTGCGGAATAATTACTTACACCTACAGTCAAAATTCTTCCCTGTTTGACTTCTGATGCCAAAGCCTCCATTAACGTAGATTGACCCATAAAAAAATCAAAAGGCATATGAACTTGATATAGTGCAACCTGTTCTACCTGTAATCGCTTCAGACTATTAGATAAAGCGTCCCTAACCGCCTGTTTGTTGAACCTCCAGGGTAAAGGAAAATATTTAGTTGCAATTTGTATTGGTTGATTGGTTTGCTTGATAAATTTGCCCAAAAGCTTTTCCGACTCTCCCAAGACATAGACTTCTGCTGTATCAAAGAAAGTCGCGCCATTTTCTACCGCAGCTTCAAAAGCCTGCTGGACTTCTTTTTCTCCATAATTTGAACCATAACCCCAAAATAGGCTATCACCCCAAGACCAAGTACCAATACCCAAGGTGGGAAGAGAAATATTACCGACTGATATCTGATTAGTTTCCATAAAAATTTGATTCAGCAAGAGAGAACAATTGAAGATTCTATATCTATATAATTTAGAACTTTTTAATGTTAAGAGATATTGAAACTGTATGTTTAGCTACATTCTGCTGTGACAGATAAAGTTAGATCTAAAACTGCACTCCTACTAATAATCTCTTTTTTCCTCATCCCTTCTTTTGAACAAATTGCTACCTTTACCCAGATACTATTTACAGAAATAGGAAAACCGCGATCGCATTCGATTTCTTTGATCGAACACATGACTAATTTGGGCATAGAGCAGTTAATTCAGCAGCGTTCAACAGCAGAGATTGCTCTATTCAAATTGGGCGTGACGTTTAACGTCTACAATGACAGCCAGGGTGTAGAAAAGATATTTCCTTTTGATATTATTCCTCGGATTATTTCTGCTAAAGAATGGACTAATCTAGAGCAGGGTTTAAAACAAAGAATTCGGGCTTTAAATTTATTTTTAGATGATATTTATGGGGAACAAAAAATAATTAAGGATGGCAAAATTCCTCAAGAAATTGTCTATACTGCTTCGGGTTTTCTCAAACCCTGTTTGTTGAGCAAGCACACCAAAAACATCTGGTGTCATATCGCAGGAACAGATTTAGACAGGGAAAAGGATGGAGAATGGTATGTTCTAGAAGATAACTTGCGATCGCCTTCAGGGGTTTCCTATGTATTGGAAAATCGACGGGTAATGAAAACCACCTTTCCTGAAATATTTCAAACCATGGCGGTTGCTCCCGTAGACGATTATCCTAGTCAGCTATTGGAGACTTTACTTCATCTTGCTCCATCTCAACTACCCAATCCCAACGTCGTTGTTCTTACTCCTGGTATCTACAATTCTGCATACTTTGAGCATTCCTTTTTAGCGCAGCAAATGGGGGTAGAGTTAGTCGAAGGCAGAGATTTGGTTGTCGCTGATGGCTATCTACAAATGCGAACCACCAAAGGTTTGCGGCGAGTTGATGTGGTGTATCGACGCATTGATGATAACTTTCTCGATCCTCTCGCGTTTAATCCCACTTCCTTGCTAGGTGTACCAGGATTAATGGAAGTTTATCAACAAGGCAAAGTAGCTCTAGCTAATGCCCCAGGTACAGGGGTAGCCGATGATAAAGTAATTTATGCCTATGTTCCTGACATGATTCGCTATTACCTCGGCGAAGAACCGACTTTGGCTAGTGTTCCTACCTATTTATGCTGGCGTGAAAACGATCGCAAGTATGTATTGGAAAATCTAGATAAGTTAGTGGTAAAAGCTGCTAATGAGGCAGGGGGTTATGGAATGCTGATCGGAATTAATTCTACCCCTGAAGAAAGAGCAGAATTTGCTCAAAAAATTATTGCTCAACCCCGCAACTATATTGCCCAGCCAACCTTAAGTTTGTCTAGAGTACCAACCCTAATTGATGGCAAAGTCGAAGGTAGACACGTCGATCTTCGCCCCTATATTCTCCATCGTGGAGATGAAATATACGTTCATCCAGGGGGGTTAACTAGAGTTGCCTTGAAAAAAGGTTCTTTAGTAGTTAACTCTTCCCAAGGCGGTGGAAGTAAGGATACTTGGGTACTAAATGAAGGATGAGGGATGAGGGATAAAGGATAAAGGATGAGGAAAGATTATAGAGAGTGCTTATGGGGCAGGATTTAAAAACAAGGACAAAGGATTTTGCTTTGAGAATTATTCGTCTCTATTCATCTTTACCATCATCGACAGTCGCACAGGTGATTGGAAAACAGGTTTTGCGTTCTGGTACGACGGCTGGAGCCGTCCGACGTTGCGTAGCAACGGCGCTGCCCTCCAGGGCATGTTGGAGCACATTATCGAGAGGCATTTCGCAGTCGTTCTGATGCCGAATTTATCAGCAAGATTGAAGTTGGATTGCAAGAATTAGAAGAAACGACGTATTGGATGGAATTGCTAATAAAATCTAATTTAGTCACAGAAGCAAAACTCAAAAACCTTCTTAAAGAAGCATCCGAATTAACTGCTATTTTTATCACCTCAGTTAAAAAAGTCAAACAACGAAAAAATAAATAAATTATGAAACATGACAGCAGAGAAAACAATCTGCAACTTACATAGTTTCCTTATCCCTTATCCCTTATCCTTCATCCCTTATCCCTTATGTTAAGTCGTGTCGCCGATTCAATTTACTGGTTAAACCGTTATATCGAACGTGCCGAAAATGTTGCTCGTTTTGTTGATGTAAATCTTAATTTGATGCTAGATTTGCCCGCAGGAATGCCCCAGCAGTGGCAACCATTGGTTTCTGTAACGGGAGATCTAGAGTTATTTAATTCTTTTTATAGTGAAGCGAATATCGAAAATGTAATTAAATTTTTAATGTTCGATCGCAACAATCCTAATTCCATTATCTCTTGCTTGGCGATCGCTAGAGAAAATGCTCGTTCGATTAGAGAAGTAATTTCTTCAGAAATGTGGGAAGAGGTTAATTCTTTTTATCTAATGATTGTAGAAGCTTCTAACATCAGTTCGTTGAGTGCTTTACCCAAGGTTTTTAGTCGAGTCAAAATGGCTAGCCATCGCTTTGCAGGAGTAATGGATTCAACCATGTCCCATAATGAAGGTTGGCATTTTGGGCAAATGGGTAGATTGTTAGAGCGAGCCGATAAAACTACTCGTATCTTGGATGTGAAGTATTTTTTACTTCTACCTTCTGCTGAATGGGTAGGTACGCCTTTGGATCGAATCCAATGGATTGCTTTACTCAAGTCTGCCAGTGCTTATGAAATGTATCGCAAGTGCGAGCATCATATTACTCCTACCACCGTAGCTAAGTTTCTGATTTTGGATCGCACTTTTCCTCGCTCAATTTACTTTTGTTTGTGGCAAGCCCAGCAGTGTCTTCATGAGATTACCCAAACCCCTCCTGGTACATGGTGCAACGGCGCAGAGAAAGCCTTGGGCAAATTGTGTTCTCAATTGAGTTATTTAACCATTGAAGATATTATTCAGTCTGGTTTGCATGAGTTTTTAAATGAAATGCAGAATTCGATAAATCAGGTCGGAAATGAAATTTATACAACCTTCATCGAATTAGGTGATTCTCATAGTGAAATATCAAATTTGCCATCAAACACCATACAGTTACAGTCAAGCAGTTCTTCTTAAGCCCCATTTGCTCAGGTTAATTCCTCGTTGCGATCGCTTTATGCAAGTTCGCAATTTTGTTCTCTCTGTACAGCCTGAACTCCAAGGAAGATCTGATTTTATCGATCTTGATGGTAATAATTTAATTAAACTGTGGTTTAGTAACCCGACAACACAGTTAAATATTCAAATAATGTCTGAGGTGGAAACTACCTGTAGTAATCCTTTTGACTATCTCCTTGAATCTTGGGCGACGACTTTACCGTTTGAATATCCCCAATCTTTATTCAAACAGCTTGAGCCATATCTCCAACCCTATAGTTTTATTTTAGATGCTGTGGCTTTGGAGTTGGCACAAGATATTCTGATGGATACCAAAAGTAATACTCTAAATTTCTTGTTCGCCCTCAATCAACGCATCTATCAAAATTGTGAATATATCACTAGAGAAACAGGTTCGCCTTTTCCTCCT
>CAKZYI010000686.1 GCA_937884735.1 uncultured Pleurocapsa sp. | reverse complement strand
GAAAATAGCGATCGCATAACTGTATTTATGGCGATATGGTGCTTTATCCTGCGGGTTTAACTCAAAAACTCAGCTGGAATAAAAGTGCAGAGATTATCCAGCTAGATATTAATCCCGAATTAATCGCCAAAGCCTCCCAAAATCTAACCAATTCAGACACAATCGAACTCATTCCTCAATATGGCTTGAGAGATACCTTGATTCAGCAACTACTTTTCTCCTTACTTGGAGAATTGCAGTCTGGCTCAAACAATAGTTTATACGCCGAATCACTGCGTAATACTCTCTATCTGCATTTGTTACGCCATTACAGCACATCAGTAATAAGCAACATTGGTAACAATACAGGCTGCAATGAAAATGGCTTACCTCCTTTTTTGTATCGGCGTTTGGATGAATATATCCATGCTAATCTATCCCAGAATATTACCCTGTTAGATATGGCTCAGGTATTAAATATGAGTACTTCTCACTTAACTAAGCTATTTAAACAAAGTCAAGGAATATCGTTATATCAATACGTTATTTGCTGTCGCATTGCTAGAGCAAAACAATTATTAAAACAGCATAAAATTGCCATTTCTGCGATCGCAACCCAGGTTGGCTTTGCCGATCAAAGTCATTTAACTCATCACTTCAAACGCCATGTAGGAATGACACCCAAAGCTTTTAGACAACTCTAAGTTAGAATCTTCTAAAAAAAGCAAAATTTACAATATTTCCCTTGCTCTTATTTCCTAATCTTGATACAAATCAAAAAGTAAGAGTTTACTATGTCTATCCAAGAGAATAAAAGAATTGCTTTACGCTTTGCCAAAGAAGGTTGGGGTAATATGGCACACTGGCAACAAGTTTGGGATGAGTTAGTTGCCAGTAATGTCATCTACCACTTTAATAGCAATAAGAAGCCAATTGTTGGATTAGAAGCTAACAAAGAATTTAACGCCAGCTTGTTTCAGGGATTTCCCGATATTAAACAAAGTCTAGAAGACATTATTGCCGAAGGTGACAAAGTTGTTTATCGCACCACAATAGAAGGAACTCATACTGGAGAATTTCTAGGTATCCCTCCAACGAACAAATCAGCTAAAGTCAACGACTTCACGCTATTGAAAATAGCCAATGGTCAACTCGTAGAGTGGTGGTACGAATGTAATTTACTCGAACTGATGACTCAACTAGGACTAGCATAATTAACTTTTGTACAACGAATATTTAGGATTTTACGATTTTAAAATTCGTAGATAAAACAAATATAAGAAGAAAAAAGAAAAAGGCGACTGTCTCTCGCAGCCGCCAACCATGAGGTATGAATCAACAGTTGATTAAAGTCAACCACTAATCACTTATGTTGAAAAGTGTTTTATTATGCGTTTCTTTGAATCTCTTAACATATAAATCGTTATCTGGCGGTGTTGCGAACTAAATTGGATCCACTAGCTTGTTGAAACTAGGAATCTTTCGGGAAATTCTTTAGGAAATGCAAAGAGTGCATATAAATAGCAATTATTTTGAGTCTTCAATTTGTACCATACTCAATTTGTAAAATTTCAGTTTTTTATGTGGGGCAAGGTTTAAATAGCCTTTCTCAAAAAGCTCACAACAAAGTATCTAAAATATTTATTTAAATGCTTAATATAGCAACTTTCTTTTTATTACTCTTGCTTCAAAAAATCTAAATACTGATGTGTAATTTTTTAATAAAAGCATTTATTTTTATCAAAATTAGCACAATAGTATAAATGTAAAATTAAGATACTGTATCAAACCTCCTTCTTTCATATAACAAAATGAAGTAGTTATTAATCATATTTTTAAATTAAAAAGTATTTGTAAAGTAGCGATAAAGAATTGAATAATTTTAAATCTTCACATTCAAAAAGAGCAGTGAAAATACCTACTCTTGTTTTAAATTAAGGTTATTAATTTAAATGCTCAATTAATCTTTAAGGAAAAAGTTTGGAGCATAGGTCTAAATCAGAAAATAAATAAATATGGCTACTTACATTGTTACTAATAACCAAGATTCAGGTGTTGGTTCTTTCCGTTGGGCTATTGCTCAAGCCAATACTAATTCTGGTGCTGACACTATCGAATTTGAAGTTGATACCGTTACTTTAACCTCTGCAATTAATATCGCAGATACAGCTATTATTAATGGTAATGATGTAACTATTAATCAAACTGTTGCAGACCGTCTACTCAATATTACTGACGGCAAAAGCAAGACACTCATCAATGTTACTCTCGATAGATTGACTCTTACTGGTGGTAGACTCGAAGAACTAGGTGGTGCAATTTATACCCTTGAGAACCTAACTATAAGTGATTCAGTAATTAGGAATAATACAACATCCACAAAAGGTGGCGGTATTTACAGCGAAGGTGCAACTTTAACTATTACCAATAGCTTGTTTGAACAAAATGAAGTAGTAGGTGAATTTACTTCTTCTTCTGGTGGTGCGTTTTATATAAAAGACGGAACTCTAAATATTGATAACAGTAGATTTGATGACAACAAATCCTATCTTGGAATTGGTGCTATCACTGGCGGACAAAGCTCAATTACCAATAGTAGTTTTAACAACAATGACGGGAGTGCATTATTAATTACTAATAATAATATTACAACTATTGACCGTGCTGCTTTTACTAACAACTCTAGTCAACTTGGTGGTGCTGGCATTAGAGTCGAGTCGGGTGCAGAAGTTATCATTTCGGATAGTCTGATTGATAGTAACCAATCAAACTATGGAAGTGGTGTATTTATTACCGACAGTGTTGTTGAAATTAGCGATTCAAATCTTAGCAATAATACTGCTAGTGAACGTGGAGGAGGAATTACCATAGAAGGTACAGGAGAGCTTACTATCATGAATAGTACTGTCTCTGGCAACAGCGCACCTATCGCTAGTGCTCTAGAAGTCTATGGTAACGATGCAAGTGCTTTGGTTGAAAATGTAAACATTACTGGAAATACAGGCAGTGATAACCAGTTAGAGGGAGATAACACATTTAGTGGTGGTAATACAGGTGGAATTCTTGAACTAAACTTAACAGAATCTAATTTAAACTTAGTTCAAGTCGATCGCTTTTATCAGTATGAAAGAGGATTTCATTTTTATACCGCTGACGAAAATGAGAGTCAATCGATTCAAGCTCAATCAGAAACTGGTGAACTAAAATACAGTTATGAAAATGTTTCCTATTTAGCCCTAAGTGATGACTTAAATGCTTTGACAGGTCAGACAATTGACGGGGTAAAACCAGTTTACCGTTTCTTTAACGAAGACACTGGAGCGCATCTATTTACAATGGATATTAACGAGAAAGACTATATTGAGGAGGTTCTTAACAACTATAGCTCTGAAGGTATAGCTTATTATGCTTTTGAATCTCAACCTCGAAATTTAGATACTGTTCCTGTGTATCGTTTGTTTAATAGCGAGACTGATACACATTTATTTAGTGCCGATCAAAATGAAGTCAATTATATTCAAGGAAATTTAGAGAATTATTCAGCCGAAGGAAACGAAGGAATTGCTTTCTACACTCTGGCAGCAGAAATCTAGGAAATCCAACTTTCTCATTCGTTTTTAAGCTAATAGTAGAATTTAAAACCCTATAGCAATCCTATTTGAAACTAGAGAATGATTGATTATAACTGTCGTTAGTCATTAGTCGTTAGTCATTAGTTATTAGTTTTTACCCATACTCCAAAATGATT
>CAKZYI010000685.1 GCA_937884735.1 uncultured Pleurocapsa sp. | reverse complement strand
AATACTTTTAATCGATGTTCTGTTCCACTCAAATGATTGCCATCGGCGATTTTAATGTCATACCCTGCTAGCAACTGTGTTTGATTTACTTCTAATTCAGCAATCACTGATTTTAGATTTGAAGCACTGTATCTGACTAATGCTTGAGAAATATCTAACTCCATTCCATTCAATTTGCCATATAGTGCAGGACGCGATACTCCTAAATCTTTTTCTAACGCTTTGTAAGCTGCGCTGACACTTGGGTGAATTCCACTTGACATTCAAGACAATCGCTTTAGGACCAAACTTATTAGACTAACCACTTAGTTCTAATCCCTTAACTGGCGTGACTTCTCTGGCAATCAAATCTTCCACAATTGCTTCTGCAAGAACTATCAAAACTTTTTCAAAACTATCTGAATGAACAGTTGCCCCTGCTTGCTGTCCTAGTTGCGGTAAAAAAGTTTCGGGATCGCGACTTAAAAAACTAAAATGCACAAAAAATTATTAAATAGTTTTAAAATCTTCTAAAAATAAGGGCGTTGGTAAATCAAGGTATGAAAACTAGATTTATTTGCTTAGTTTTTTTTGATGTAGTTGTCTATATTCAGTCCAGCTAATTAAAATCAGCGCGGTTTGAGTCGAACCAAATAGTGCCGAAATACTCGTAGCATCATACTGTTTTGCCAGACCAGCCTTGGCATCATGCGCTACTACTTATTTTTATCTTTTTTTATTCCCTGTCGGCTGCGATCGCCATTTTTGCCCCTGGAACTTGACGTAAGCGATCCATGACCTTAACTACAGTGCCGTGTTCGACTTTTTCATCAGCATTAATAATTACTACCGATTCAGAGTCAGGCTTGATTTTCTCCGTTAGTGCAGCTTTTAAGTTATCTAGTTCAATCGGCTGACGATCTAAGAACATTTTGCCATCGGGCTCTATAGTGATATTTAGCTGTACCGACTGTTTGGGTTCGGCTGTTTGTGCTGAAGGTAAATCTACAGGCAAACCTTGCGATCGCGTCAAAAACAGCGTGGAGATGATGAAAAATGCCAAAATTGAGAAAATAACATCAATCATCGGCAACAGATTGATTTCAAAAGTATCTTCAGTTTCATTTATGGGTCGCATATTCTTTCACTCCTTGATGAAAACGTCGATTGAGCAGTTCTAATTGACCGCCACATTCTTGAATAAATGACAATTCCCGCAGATATAATCCTCGAAAAGCATTAGCAAACAGCAGAGTGAAAATAGCTACTACTAATCCCATGACCGTAGAAATTAAAGCTTCACTCAGCCCCCCCGTAACTCCTGTGGTGTTGGCAGCAGCAGCATTACCCAAATCCATCGCTGAAAAAGACTGAATCAAACCCAAAATTGTACCGAGTAATCCCAGTAAAGGTGAGGCAGTAATAATTGTTTGAAACCTTCTTAAAACGGGTATTTCAGCCTGTACCGCACTATCTAGTGCCAACCGAAACTCATCAGGTGTAGGCTGTTCTAATTCCATCGCTTCAAGAAAAATACGAGCAATAGGCAATTGAGCATTCTTTTTAAGTTTGTCAATAGCAGCAAAGCGATCGCTGCGATATAAAGACATAACCTCTTTTACAATGCGACGGCGTTGCTGTTTGACTCGCCACCAAAAAATTATCCGTTCGATAATTAAGGCGATCGCCAGTAAAGAAAATCCTAGCAAGGGAATACTGACTATTCCTCCTGCCGTCCACAGGTTATTGATTGACATAAATCATCTCTGCTAATTGAAAATTATTTGCATTGTTTAATTTCAAACAATACCATGATTACTCAGTAATTACACTCAATAAGCTCAAAATTTTTATAATGTTCTTGAGAGTAGTAGTAATGTAAAAATATCTATACCCCAAGATAGATTTATCTCTAATAAAGTTCTGATAAACATTCACTTAAGAGCCTAATTTAAGAGCAAAAAAAAATATCATTTGTGACTAAAGAACTGGCTTCAATTGTAAAATTTAATAGTAACAAGTAGCGATAAGTATAGGAAGTGATATTCTATTCAATTAGTAATTAATTTTTATAAGCTTTTCTAGCCATGATGCGATTAAATCGCATCAGACTCAGCCACAATCGGGCTTAACCAATATTTTGCGATCGCGCCCCAATTGCTCAAACTATTTATAAATAGACAATTTTAATGACTAACTCTCAATTTTGCGTTCGACAACGACAGCAAGAACGAAAACGGCGAAATAAACTGCTGGTATTTGGTTTTGCAGGTTCGGCTATAGTTCACGGTATACTAGCTTACGCTCTTCCTCGTTGGTCTTACGAACCGAACAAATCAGTAGAAGAACCAATGGAGCTGATTTTGGTTGATAAGCCCAAGGTTGAATCAAAGCCCAAAGTTGAATCCAAGCCAATCGAGCAGCCAAAACGAGTAAAACTGCCCGAACCAGTCCAGGCAAAAACGCCCCCACCAAAACCTAAGCCACCCGAACCTGTAAAAGCGCAAACGCCACCACCTAAACCAATACCAGAGCCTGTACCAAAAGAAGTTTTAACTACTCCTACCCCCGCACCAAGCCAGCCAATCGTATCCGCGCCCATTACTAATACGGCTCAACCATCTTCTTTCAGTAGCAATTTTGCTGCACCAAGTAGCTCATCGGTAAATTCGGCTGAAACTATCAGTAGCCAAGGTGTACCAGGGGGCACAGGATCGGTAGTAGCTGCGGGTAGTGCACCTCCGCGCCCAGAAAGTAACAGTGCACCCTCCGAGGGAATTAGCTGTGTAAGCAACTGCGAACCAGAATATCCTGCGACCTTAGACGGAGTTGAAGGTAGCGCGGGGATTAGGTTAACTATAGACCCCAACGGTAATGTGATCGGAGCAGAATTGGCTAGTGCCGATAGCAATAGTCAAATTAACCGCCAAGCTTTATTAGCAGCCAGGCAAATGCAGTTTAGTTCTCCTGGTGATAATGCAGCATCAGTTCAAGTAAAAATTGAATTTACCGTAGAGGGTTCGGAATTCGATCGCCTTGCCCGTGAAGAACAAGAAAGAAAAGAGCGAGCAGAACGAGAACGTCAAGAACAAGAAGTAGTTCGTCAGCAGCAGTTGGAAGCAGAAAGACAGGCTCAACAAGAACAGTTAGAACAGGAAAGACAAGCTCGTCAAGAGCAATTGCAACAGCAGCAAGAATCTACTACACCACCGCCAACAGACACTAAACCTGCACCAAAACCCTTACCTGCTCTTTCTCCAGAGGAATTGGATGCAGAGAGGTTAAGGAAGTTTTGGGAAAGTATGGAAAGTTATCAATAAGTAATAAGTAATAGGTAATAAATGAATTGGAAAGTTGATTTGTTAAAAAAGTTAGGGATTACAGTTTTTGCAGTTTCTAGTATTGGTTTGATCGGTAATTTAAAGGTTATTGCCGATACAGTAGAAGTAAGTGGTGGTGGTACTTGCGAAGGGGATATTACTGCTAATAATCTCAACGGCAAAGTAGTTTGCACCTACAATAATGGCGATCGCTTTGAAGGTCAGTTTGTAGATGGCAAAAAACAAGGACAGGGAACCTATACCTTTGCCGACGGCGGAACATATGAGGGAGCTTTTAGTAATGATGCGATCGCTGGTGAAGGAGTAAGAACTTATCAAAACGGCGATCGTTATGAAGGCAGTTTCAACAATGGGCAGCCTAACGGACAAGGAGTCTATCTTAGTGCAGATGGCGGTCAATACGAAGG
>CAKZYI010000684.1 GCA_937884735.1 uncultured Pleurocapsa sp. | reverse complement strand
CATTAACTTCACTGTGATTTTTCAACTGCTCTGTGTAGCTTTGATTATGATTTCTGGCCCTGTAGTAATATTTTTACTGGCTTTACGTGGTGGCGATCTTTAAAAATAAATCAGTTTTTTCTTCAATGCTCTCTTAATAAGTTAAGAGAGCATTTTTATGGCGTTTGTAGTTTATCCAGTAAATTTTTGGCTCTGATGCTAATACTAGACCAGTCACTCAAAGCGATCGCTTTTTTGGGAAATAAGTTACTCGAAATTGCAACGGCGATCGCCCCTGCATCAATCATAGTTTTAGCATTATCTACTGTAATGCCGCCAGAAGGAATTACAGCAATCTGATTTAAGGGTGCTTGCAGACATTTGATGTAGTCAGATCCGCCCAGAGATTTGATCGGAAACACTTTAACGACACTGGCACCATTTTGCCAAGCGTTGACCATTTCCGTAGGAGAAAAAACTCCTGGGATAAAAGGTATTTTGTAAGTATTAGAGGCCAAATGGAGTAAATCTGCATTAAAGTGAGGGGCAAATGCAAATTGTGCTCCAGCAGAAACCGCCTCCTCTAATTGGTTAAGATTTAAAATAGTTCCTGCCCCAATGGTACAGTGGGGCAATTTTGCCCTAAGTCGAGTAATAAGTTTTGCAGGATGTTGGCTGTTCCAAGTAATTTCGATTAAGTTCATTCCTCCCGCTGCTACAGCATGAGCCATCTGATAAGCTCGATCTGTGTCATGGCAGCGAATTACAGCTATCGCTTTATGTTGCTCCAAAAGTTGCAACCACGACTGTGTGGTTATTCCCATTAGTTTCCTCAATCAGTAATCAATCATTACCAAATTTTTTATAAAGATCGAATGCGATTTTTATAAGCTCTATTATCTAGGCCATTTCCTGCGTTTATAGTTTTTGGGTTGATTGAATTTTTTAATATTCTGATGCGCTCGGACGTAGCGGGATGGGTACTCAAGACGCTAGGAGGCGAATTGTTTTTTTGAAGCAATTTTTGCATAAAGCCTAATATCCCTGCGGGTGCGTAACCTGCCCGAATCATATTATCTAAGCCAAAACGATCTGCTTCCAACTCATCAGAGCGACTATTGGGACGACTAATAGCTAATTCTACGCCAATCTGAATTGCATTATTGCGATCTAATCCTGTAGCAGAAAGCAGCCCTTGAGATAAAGCTCTATTTCTCATTTGTTCGATAGAATGACGACCTACAATATGTCCAATTTCGTGACCAATTACGCTAGCTAATTCTGCTTCGTTGTCTGCTGCTGCAATCAACCCCTTATTGACATATACAAAACCACCCATGGTAGCGAAAGCATTAATATTGTCATCATCGACTACTTGAAAAGTATAAGGTAGATTGGGACGATCGCTATTTTTAGCTAGCTTTTCTCCTATTTGACGAATATAGCCATTAATTGAGGAGTTATTTAATATTTTTGCTCTACCAGACTCAATTATCTTTTGATTAATTTCTTTTCCCAACTCAAGCTCTTGAGTACTAGAAATATTTGATAGTTGAATTACTTGTATTCCACGAATCATTAGCTCTAGCCAAGAAAAGGCATAGCTGGATTGAATACTACTTAGATTAATGCTTATGGCAATGACTAAAGTAATAAAGCCATATAATATACGGCGATAGTGACGATAGCCTATCCTAAAAAATCTTGGAGACATTTTGAAACAAATAACACTAACTATTATGAAAGACAGTAAATTTTCTTATTAAGTTGCCTTCCTTTATTTATTGTCCCAAAAAAAGCGTCATGAACCTAGAGAAGAGAGAAAAATTATAGTCAAACTGCCTAGATTCATCTCCGAGTTTTCTCGTATTTACAGCATTTAATACCAAGAGTTATTTTGGAGATCGACTAATACATAAACTAAGTAAAACCATACTTTATTGTGTATTTCGATATTGTTGCTACATATATTTATTATTTATTAAAAATACAAAATTAAGTATTTAAACGTAGTTAAACAAATTAATATATTTAAATTTCGTAGATCTTGCTTATGTTAAAAATCAAGCAACAGAGCAAAATATTATTGTATTTTCGCCATAAGGAGAGGTGAAAATTGTGACTTTGTTTTCTCCAGAAGGTATTAATAAGTCGCCAAAAATATATGTATATGTATTGTGGGGCGGATTGGGTAGTTTGCTGATGTTATTTTTGGTTTATCGAAGCCTACCATTTAATCAACAAGAAGCCAAGAAATATCATCAAGATATTCAAGAAACAAAACAAGTAGCATCTGATTTAGAGGCGACTATATTACAATCTACGCATCATAGCTACCAAACAGCTAAACAAAAAATAGATATACAGATAGATGCAATATACAAACATATTAAAAAGCTAGAAAAAACGACAGATTTTTTTAGTCGCCAAGAGCAAAGCATTTTAATTAGCAAACTAGAAACTAATGAGATTTTGCTGACTTCTCAGGCTGATTTAATTCAACAATTAAAGGATGAAAATCTTAGCCTAAATAATTCTTGTCAATATATTTATAAATTTGAAAGTGAGTTTAATCAAAAAGCCATAAAGCTAGCGACTAATCTAAGTAATTTAAAAGATAGCTTACTAGATAGTATTGCTTTATATTGTTATGAAGAAAATAGCAATGTGATATTAAATATTGAAACCCAAATCAAGGAAATAGAAAGTCTTCTCAAAGAAGAAAAGCTAACAGGATATGATTTTTTAGCTATGTCATTGGTAGAACATGCCAATAATATACTTGTTAATCAGCAAAAAATAAATAAAATTAACCTTCAACTAAAAACATCTTCTCTTGAGGAGAAGCTTTTAGAATTTGAAAATTTATATTTAGAAACCATAGATTTTTTAGATGAAAGAATTCAAACCTATAGATTTTTTAGCTATTTATTTTCTTTAATTGTCGTAATTTTTATAGCATATCAGGTTATTAATAATTTAACTCAGACAAATAGAAATATTGTAAAAATTCTAGAAGGTTTTACTCAAGAATTAGAAACAAAAGTAGAGCAACGTACTGCTTTATTGGAAGAAAGTATTCAGAATACAGAAGCTGCTTTAGCTCAAGCGCAAAATGCAAATAAAGCTAAAAGCAGATTTTTAGCAAATATGAGTCATGAATTGAGAACTCCTCTAAATGCAATTTTGGGATTTACTCAACTAATGTGCCGTGATTCTTCAGTAAGCAAAGAACATCAGGAAAACATTCAAATTATTAATCGCAGTGGAGAGCATTTATTAAAGCTGATTAATGACATTTTAGAAATGTCTAAAATTGAAGTAGGTCAGATAACTCTTAATGAAGCTAAATTCGATCTTTATGTAATGCTTCAAAGCATTGAAGAAATGCTTTGTTTAAAAGCGAAAGTCAAAAATTTGCGTTTGACTTTTGATATAGCCAAAAATGTACCAAGATATATCTATACTGACGAAGGTAAGCTACGCCAAATTATTATCAATTTATTAGGAAATGCTCTTAAGTTTACTAACAAAGGTGAGATTGCCTTAAAGGTAAAACTAAAAGATAATACTCAACTAGAAGAAGCTAATATAGATTTTCTATTTACTGATACTCATTTACTTTATTTTGCTGTTACAGATACTGGTCCCGGCATTTCTGATGATGAAATGGATAGATTATTTTCTCCTTTTGAACAGACAAAAATCGGTCGAATTTCTAATGAAGGAACTGGTTTAGGTTTATCAATCTGCCAAAAATTTGTTGAGTTAATGGGAGGAAAACTAGAAGTTTCCAGTGCTGTTGGCAAAGGCAGTACTTTTTCTTTTGGTATTTTAATTAAGCTTGAAGATATTAATTTATCTTCAACTGTAGATACCAAAGAAATTGATGAAACTCGTAGAGTTGTTGGGATTGTCTCCAATCAACCGCAATACCGTATTTTAGCAGTGGATGATGTGCCAGCCAGTCGTCTGCTATTAAAAAAGATGTTGACCGAAATTGGCTTTGCTGTAGAAGAAGCTGGCGATGGAAAACAGGCAGTCGATCTTTTCTCAAGCTGGCATCCCAATCTTATATTGATGGACATGAGAATGCCTATAATGGATGGCTATGAAGCTACCAAACGGATTAAATCTCTACCTAAAGGGCAAGAAACAATAATCATAGCTCTAACCGCCAGTGCTTTTGAAGAAGAAAGAGTAATAATTCTCTCTGCTGGCTGCGATGACTTTATGCGTAAACCATTTTACGCAAATGAACTGATAGAGAAAATAGGTCAATATCTCAATATTGACTATGTGTATCAAGAAGCAGTTGATATCACATTCAAAGAATCAGAAGCTTTGGCAGAATTGAGTCATGAAAGCTTAGAAGTTATGCCGATGAAATGGCGATCGCAATTATATGATGCCGCAGCAAGAGTGGACAACCAAGAAATATTGCAGCTATTATCTGATATTCCTCAAGAATATGAATCTTTAGCCAAAGGATTGGAAAATTTAGTAGAACATTTTCGTTGTGACAAAATTATTGACTTGACCAAATCAGCTAACTAATGACCCCATTCACCCCAACGCAAGCTAAATCAAAAATATTAGTTGTAGATGACAAACCCGAAAATCTTCATCTGCTATCTGATGCCCTCAACTGCGAAGAATACGACGTAAAATGCGTCATTAATGGTGAAATGGCATTAATGGTAGCAAAATCAGTCACACCAGATCTGATTTTACTAGATGTAATAATGCCTGGTTTAGATGGCTATCAAGTATGTGAGAAACTCAAGGCTGATGAGAAAACAAAAGATATTACTGTCATCTTTTTGAGTGCAAATAACGACTCAGTAGATCGCATTAAAGCATTAAATGTTGGTGGCGCAGACTATATCAACAAGCCTTTTCAGATCAATGAAGTTTTGCTGCGTATTAAAAATCAGCTACAGCTTAAAGCTGCTCAAAAAGAAGTTTTAAAGCTCAATACTGAGCTAGAACACCGCATTCACGAGCGAACAGCACAGTTAGAAGTAGCAAACAAAGAGTTAAAATTTGAAATCAAAGAACGAGAGGAAATAAGCAAACTACTGAAAAATAGTGAAGAGAAACTAGAAAGTATTTTGAACTCTCTAGAAGAAGTAGTTTGGTCTGCAGATATAGCAACTAGTAACTTGATTTTTCTCAATCCCGCAGCTACAAAGGTATATGGTCGTTCTGTAGAAGAACTATTAGAAAATCCTGATTTACGCCTAGAATCAATTCATCCCGAAGATCGAGACCGCGTGGAATTATCTCTAGCTAGTTCCCTCAATCACAGCAACGATATAGAATATCGTATTGTTCGGCCCAATGGTGAAATTCGCTGGGTATGGGAGCGTAGTCGTCTTATTCAAGATAAGGATGGTGCTTTAGATCGCAGGGATGGAATCATCTGCGACATTACCGAACGTAAAAAAGTAGAGCAAGAGCTGAGTTATGACGCCAAGCATGATTCTTTAACTAACTTACCCAATAGAGCGGCTTTCATCGAAAAAGTAGAACAAACTCTTAAATATTGCCAGAAACATCCAGAGCATCTATTTGCAGTTTTGTTTATCGATCTAGATCGCTTCAAGATCATCAATGACAGTTTGGGTCATTTGATTGGTGATGAACTACTAATATATGTTGCTAAAGTATTGACTAACTGCTCTCGTTCGGGAGATTTTGTGGCACGTTTGGGCGGTGACGAATTTACTATTCTTCTGGGTCAAATCGATTCAATTGAAGATGCTAATGCGATCGCAGAAAGAATTCAAATTCAATTAAAGACTCCTTTTAATTTGCAGGGTCATACAGTATTTACTAGTGCTAGTATCGGTATTGTCATAGCAGATAATCAATATCAAGATAGTGCTCATGTCTTACGAGATGCCGATATTGCCATGTATCGTGCTAAGTCTGATGGCAAAGCAAGACATGAAGTCTTTGATGAGAAGATGTATGCAGAAACTAGAGAATTGCTAGAAATTGAAAATGATTTGCGTAATGCGATTTTACATAAAGAGCTACTTCTTTTTTATCAACCAATCGTGTCTTTAGATACAGATACACTATATGGCTTCGAAGCATTACTAAGATGGAATCATCCAACAAAAGGTCTAATTTATCCCGATAAATTTATTCACATTGCCGAAGAAACAGGATTGATTCAACATATTGGTCGTTGGGTAATAGAAACAGCCTGTCGTCAACTACGTATTTGGCAGGTTCAATATCCTGGTGCAGCTAATTTAAAAATGGGTGTCAATGTTGCTAGTCAGCAAATGAAAGATCAAAAATTTCTCAGTATTTTAGACCGTACCCTAGAGCAAACTGGTTTATCAGGCAAATCTCTACATCTAGAAATTACTGAAAGTACTTTGATGGACTATGAACCAGAAACTATTAGCCTATTTAATAAAATTAGACATAGAGGTATTCAAATAAATATTGATGATTTTGGTACTGGCTATTCGTCTTTACAGTATTTAAATCGCTTTCCTATTAGTACTTTAAAAATAGATCGCTCTTTTACCAAAGGAATGTTGCAAGATAAAGAAAACTTTGAAATTATTAAAACCATAATTGCTTTAGCCCGAACTTTGAAAATAGAAGTTGTTGCTGAAGGAGTGGAAAATGTTAGGCAACTACAAATTTTAAAAAAGCTCAACTGTAAATTTGGTCAAGGATATCTTTTTTCTCCAGCAGTAGAATGTAATTCTGCCGAATCATTAATTAACTTTAATATTTAAGCAATATTAATTCTAGGAAGTCGATGCTTGAAACCACATAGTATTTCCCAGGAAATAGTACCAAGTTTATTTGCCCAATCTTCGGCAGAAATAGTTAAATTGTCTTGATGACCAATAAAAGTAACTATATCTCCTGGCTGTAAATTAGGAATATTATCTACATTTAACATCAATTGATCCATAGTAATAGAACCAATTTGAGAAACTAGCTCTCCTGATACGATCGCCTGTAAACGATTGGATAAATTGCGAGGAATACCATCAGCATAACCAATACCAACCACTGCAACTTTAGTATCTTTTTGGGTAATAAACCGACGACCATAACTGACTCCTTCTCCTGCGGGAATAGTTTTGACCTGAGCAATTTTAGCTTTTACTTGTAAAACTGGTTTGAGGTGAAGGCTATTATGTAGATGAGGTGCAGGATACAAGCCATAAAGAGCTAGCCCGACTCGCACCATATCATAATGAGAAGAGCGATCGCACAAGGTGGCAGCCGAATTTGCCAAATGAACTTGAGGAGGAATGAATCCTGCATTATTCAATTGAGTCAGGGCATTTTTAAAGCGTTGATGTTGCAAATTCATCATAGTACGATCGCTTTCATCTGCTGTAGAAAAGTGAGAATAAATACTGGCAATTTTCAACTGAGACAAGGATTGAACAATCTGGACAAAGGAATTAGCATCTTGCCAATTTGTTCCCAAGCGAGACATCCCTGTATCTAACTTGAGATGAACTAATAAAGGCGTACCAATTGTCTGTAAGGTTTTATGAAATGCCATTGCCTGCTCTACATTACAAATAGTAGGCTCTAGCTGCCATACTGCAACTGCTTTGATGTCTTCAACTTCATTGATTGCTCCCAAAATAAGAATTGGAGCTGTTATTCCCTTTTTACGCAATTCTACTCCTTCAGCCAGAGTCGCGATCGCTAAACAGTCTGCACCATTAGCCAAGGCAGTTTTAGCTACGGTAACAGCACCATGACCATAAGCATCTGCTTTAACTACCGCCATCAATTTAGTTTGAGGATTGAGGAAATTTTTTAAAGTCCTAACGTTGTGAGCCAATGCAGCCAGATCTATTTCTACCCAAGCACGCTGACGATGGACTAATTGAGATAAATTATTTTGTGATTTGGTCAAGTTGACTTGATGCTGATGTGCGATCGCCATATCCTAATTAATTTTGTGACTTCTGGTTGCTCGTATTATTCACAAATATTAGTCTAGAAAAAGATAAGGTCAAGAGGTTATCAGAAACAATCTACGAGTCTATGGTATATAAAACCCTTAAGTAATAGTTACTAAACAACAGTAATTAGTTCAACTGTGTTACCATCTCTGATAAATAAAATTAATATAAAATCTTTGTTATGGGTAAGGTTTTAGTATTGAATGCTTCTTATGAACCCCTAAACATCACTAGCTGGCGTAGAGCAGTGGTGTTGCTTATCAAAGGTAAAGCAGAACAGCTCGAACAAGGGGGAGAGCTAGTTTACACCAATTTTCCACTACCGAGCGTGATTCGACTCCGCTATTATGTAAGAGTTCCCTATAAAGAAATACCTTTAACCCGCCGAAATATTTTAGAGAGAGACAATAACGTTTGTCAATACTGCCAAGCAAAAGGAGATCAATTGACCATCGATCACGTTATTCCGCGATCGCGCGGCGGTGGAGATACCTGGGAGAATCTTGTAGCAGCCTGCGTCCGATGTAATGTTAGAAAAGGCAGCCGTACCCCCAAAGAAGCTGATATGATGCTTAATACAAAGCCTCGTCGCCCGTATAGTAGCCTGCACTTTGAGCTAGTAAAATGTACCAGGGGCAACTCCAATCAGGAATGGAAGAAGTATGTGATCGGGATATAGTTCTTGCGATAGTCGCATATTATATTAGTTGATGATAAACTCTAAGCTCTAGATAAATAAAAATATACAGTCATCCTATTACTTGGTAATTTTGCAGTTGCCAATATAACTTAGCTTATGTCCTCAAACCTAAATACTTCTCTAGAACGTCGTCTGGCTAGCAAAAAAGAAATCAATGAAAAGCAGCTAGAAGCTGTTGATGCCAGCCAATTCAATTTAGAAACGAAGAGAAGCAGCGACTTGACCAAAATAGTTGGCAAGCTACGCCAAACTTTAGAAAAACATCGAGGAGAAAAGCAAATTGTAGTAATTCAGGATTTTCCCGATCCTGATGCTTTATCTAGTGCTTGGACTTACAAACTTATTGCTGCCAACTACGAAATCGATTGTGACATTGTATATGGTGGCACCTTGTCTCACCAAGAAAATATTGCCTTAGTTCGCTTTACTGGATTGCCTGCTCAAAGAGTAGAGGGCAATGGATTAAGAGGAAAAGATTGGTCAATCTATCAAGGTTGTGTCTTAATTGACAGTCAGGGAACTAATAGTCAGCTTTATTCTGCGATCGAAAAAGCGAGAATTCCCCTAATTGTGGCGATCGATCACCATAGCAAACAAAAAGACTTAGACGCTGAATTTATTGATTTACGCCCTCAAACTAGAGCTACTGCAACTATATTGACTCAATATATTCAAGAAGGAATGTTAGAGTTTGATAACAGCAATAATGAGCATGTCAAATGTGCTACTTCTCTGATGCACGGTTTGAGGTCGGATACTAATCGCTTAATGCAAGCTAAGGAAGAAGACTTTATTGCTGCGGCTTATCTAAGTCGCTTTTATGATTCTCAGCTATTGAACGCTGTATTGCAATCGGCGCGATCTCGTCGGGTGATGGACGTAATTGAACGAGCATTACGCAATCGTATTATCAAAAAGAATTTTTCGGTTTCTGGTGTGGGTTATTTAAGATATGAAGATCGCGATGCTATTCCTCAAGCAGCAGATTTTCTGGTAACAGAGGAAGATATTCATACCGCAGTAGTTTATGGCATAGTCCATAATGAAAAAGATGATAAGGAATTGGTTATTGGTTCACTCAGAACAACCAAATTAACTTTAGACCCAGATGAATTTATCAAACAAACCTTGGGTAAAGATACTCAGGGAAGATTCTTTGGAGGGGGTCGATATATGGCTGGAGGATTTGAAGTTCCTGTCGGTTTTTTAAACGGCTTTAACGATAATTCTGAATATACCAAACTCAAGTGGGAAGTTTTTGATACCCAAATTAAGCAAAAACTGATGCGGTTGGTTGAGCCTGAAGATAATGTCATCTCAACTGATTAGATAACTAGATTTGCATTGTGATTAATCTTTGATAAATGTTAGTCGCGGCATTGACGACTAACATTTATGCATTATGAAAATATATTTTATCCGTCTACTGATTATTGACGCAAAATAAAACTCCCGTAGCTAGCAAATAAGCATATCGAGAGTTTTATTTTGATTTAGTAAATCAACTTCTCTTATCTCTAAAATAATTAACGAAACATACTGCTAACTGAACTAGCCTCATGGATGCGCCATATAGCTTCACCCAACAATCCTGCTACAGAAAGCACAGTCAATTGATCGAACTGTTTGCCTTCTGGAATAGGAATTGTATTTGTAACAACTACTTCTTTGAAAATACCGCTCGATAATCTTGAAACAGCAGGATCGGAGAAAACAGCATGAGTAGCACAAGCATAAATTTCTTTTGCACCTTCTTGCTGTAGCAATTTGCCACCTGCAGCTAAAGTTCCTGCCGTATCTATCATGTCATCTACCAAAACAGCAGTTTTACCTTTGACATCTCCAATAACATTCATAACTTCTGCTACATTGTGTGCCTGACGGCGTTTATCAATAATGGCTAGAGGAGCATCATTAAGTTTTTTGGCAAATGCTCTTGCTCTGGCTACACCACCAACATCAGGAGAAACAACTACCAAATCATCAAGATTTTTGGCTGACAAGTAATCTAAGATAGCTGGAGAACCATATACATGATCTGTAGGAATATCAAAATATCCTTGGATTTGGGCTGAATGCAAGTCCATTGCCAAAACTCTGCTTGCACCTGCCTCTGTGAGCAAGTTTGCTACTAACTTGGCTGTAATAGACTCTCTTCCCGCAGTTTTACGATCTGCTCTGGCATAACCGTAATAGGGGATCACTGGAGTGATCTGACGTGCTGATGCTCGACGACAAGCATCAATCATAATCATCAACTCCATCAAATTATCGTTTACTGGATTACAGCATGGTTGAAGTAAGTAAACATCTGCACCGCGGATTGATTCTTGGATTTGAATGTACAGTTCTCCATCAGCGAAACGCTTGCGAATCATTGGTCCTAGATCCATTCCTAGATAGCGTGCTACCTCTCTTGCGAGAGGAATATTAGCAGAACCAGAAAATAATCTGAGACGATTAGAGTCTGACAGAAAAGTGGTCTGCTCCATCGACTGAGGCATTAACGTAGTACTATGGCTCACGGTAAACATATTCAACTTATATTCAGGGCAATCTTATCATCACTGGTGACATTCTGATTCAGAATAGTTTCAAGAAGAAAATAGAATGGCAGATGTCTTAAATATTGAAAACATTCAAAGCTAAAAATCTAGGAAATTAAGCTTATTTCAAATTATTTGATGTTTTTTGTATATCTCTATACTAAATTGTTCTGGCTACATTATATTTTTTTTGCGGCTTTTTAACATCGGTACATCTTACTATAAGTATATTCAACTAGCTTTATCAATTCGTCAATCTTGGTATTGTAGGAAAGGTAAAGTATAAAAAAAGACCAAAGCCATCTTAAAAAATATGACAGCATTATTAATTGCAGGAACAGACACGGATGTAGGTAAAACTTATGTCACGATCGCTTTGGCTGCTTACTGGCAAAACTATCGCTCAAATAAAAGTAATAATGCCCATCCTCTTTTAAGTATATTCAAGCTTCTTCTAACTGGAACAGGAGATTTTGAACAATACAACCGGTTGTTTGCTGATATCTCTTCTATTGAGTTTACTGTGCCTCTGCGCTTTGAAACCCCTGTAGCACCACCCATTGCTGCGGAAAAAGAAGGCAAAATAATTGAATTGGGCAAAATTTGGCAAGAAGTTTCTACCGCGCAAAAAAAATCAGATTTAATGCTATTGGAAAGTTTGGGGGGTTTAGGCTCGCCAGTAACCAACGAATTAATTGTGGGAAACATTGCCTCTGACTGGCGTTTACCTACGATTTTAGTCGTTCCTGTTAAGCTAGGAGCGATCGCAAATACGGTGGCGAATGTTGCTCTTGCTCGCAGTCTTAAGATAGACCTCAAAGGGATTATTCTTAACTGTACTCACGCCGAAGCGATGGCGGGTATAGAAGATTTGGCTCCAACTAATTTAATTCAGTCCTTAACTCAAGTTCCTATTTTGGGCACTTTACCCTACATCGAAGACCCTAGTAATAGTGAAATGTTAAGAAAGATTGTGGCTAATTGGGATGTAGAGCTTATTTTTCCAAAGAGAAAAGTTGCTTTTTGATTAAATAACCTAAGTAAGGGGTTAAGGATAAATATAATGATATAAGTAATATCGCCTTTACCCCCTTTGATATATCAACGATATATTTGTTGGTCTACCAACTGGATTTAACTACACCAGGAAGTAAACCTTCGTGCGCCCATTCGCGAAGCACATTACGAGATAAACCAAAATCACGGTAGTAGCCTCTAGGTCTACCAGTTACCATGCAACGATTGCGTCTACGAGTAGCAGAGCTATCTCTAGGTAATCTTTGGATTTGACGACTAATTTCGAGCTTTTGAGCAGCAGAAGTTGCAGTACGCAACTGTTCTTTTAATGTTGCCCTTTTTTCAGCATATTTTTCAATCAAGCGAGCGCGCTTCTTTTCGCGCTCCACCATAGCTTTCTTTGCCATAAATTTTATTGGTATCAATAATAAACACACAGTTTCTTAGTATAACTCGAACTCTGAAGCGATCGATAGTTTTTTAAGCTCATTCGGTTTTCAGTTCCTTAAAATTAGAATTAGGAGAAATAGTTTTGAAAAACTTATTTAGAGTTTGTATTGATGAATAAAGAGAACCCTAAATTTATCGCTTCTATATTTCCTATTTGGGAAAAACTCTCCCCTGAAGCCAAGATAGATTTACTAAATCGAGGTAAATCTATAAACTTATCGGCTGGTGAATTTATCTGTATGGAAGGAGATATTTGTCATCATTTACCCCTCGTAATTTCAGGAAGCGCACGGGTTTATAAAATAGGCGCAAATGGCAGAGAAATTACTCTTTATCATTTAGAGCGCGGTGATAGTTGCATCATGACTGCTTCTTGTATTATTAGTCAAAAAGCATTTCCTGCTTTTGCCATTGCCGAAACTGAAGTTGAGGCTTTTATTATTCCCGCTAATAGTCTAAGAACATGGGTAAGATACAGTCCAATTTGGCAAGAATATATTTTCGGAATACTTGCTCAACGGCTAGCTAATGTAATTGAAATAGTTGAAGAGGTGGCTTTTGGGCAGTTGGATTGTCGAATTGCCGCATATCTTATAAATAAGAGCGGTAGCAAGCTTAAAACTGTACGAATTACCCATGAAGCGATCTCTCAAGAATTAGGCAGTTCGAGAGAAGTAATCAGTCGTATTCTCAAAACCTGGGAAAAACAAGGATTCCTATCTCTGTCGCGAGGGAAAATTGAATTTGAAAACTGGTCAGAACTTGAGAAGATTGCCCAGTTAAAATTTTAATTGAATATTTTATTATGTTAGGACTTACGCAAGAATCATTTTGAGAGAAGGATTTTCAAGCTGTTGAATT